>CAIUSK010000577.1 GCA_903901805.1 uncultured Flavobacteriales bacterium | reverse complement strand
GCTTTCTTGAAAGACTCTTCTATTTTTTCTTCAATTACCATTGGTGGTCAATCCTGGATGAAATCTGATCTTCAACTGACTGAATTCTTAAATGGCGATCCAATTCCAGAAGTCTCTACCGACCAAGATTGGGTTAAATATGCGAAACTCAAAAAACCCTGTTTTAGAAGAAAAGGTAAGTCCGTTTTTTACAACGGATTTGTACTTATGGATGAAAGAGGACTTGTTCCGGATGATTTTAAAATACCAACAGCCTCAGACTGGGAAAATTTAATGAACGAACTTGGCGGACTTATTCCCATGTCTAAAAGTATTGCAACCTATCAATGGGTTGAAAAAATCCAAGGTGAAACGATCTCCTATTCAGGCAATAACGCGAGTGAATTTTCAGCTCTACCCGGTGGATTTGTTTATACTAGTGGTTCCATTTCATCTGGAAATTGTTCCTTTTGGTGGGTAAATTCTACTGAACAATCACTCATTCCTTCAAAATTGACTATTTTTAACATTGGATTCTGTTCGTCTGATATTTCTTCAGGCACAAAAATAGATCCTGCCTTTGGTGCCACGCTGCGATGTATTAAAAAGAAATGAAAATGAAATTATTTAGCCTTTTTTGTTTGTTTGTTTTTTTTAAAGTGAATACGCTTGATGCTCAAAAAAAAGTAACTGTCCTTTACCAATTTAACGGACAAGGAACCATTGGATCAACAAATGTCACCATGCAGCTCAATATGCAGTCAAATGGTGTTATCAAAGGAAATTATACAACAACTGGTAGTTCAAAGAATGCAATATATAATTTAGAGGGAAATAGTCCAATTGGAGATAGTCAACAAACAACCATTTACATAAAGGAGAGCGAGGAAGAAAAAGGCTATTTCATTCTTCCATATGATATAGAAGATTTAGAAATCCTGATTGGTAAATGGTATAATTTGGATGGTTCAAAATCACAAAATGTCTATATCAAGCGCAATCACTAATCGAATATCATCGAAATTACAGTTTTGGCTTTGCAGCTTTTTCCTTTGTTTTGTTTTTCAATTTGTGGGACAAGATTATAAAAACTGCAAAATACTCGATCAATGGAAATCAGACACTTTACTAACTAATTCAACGCAAGTTCGCTACAGCGGTTGTTGGGGATTTGTTCAAAATGGATTAGAATATGGAGTTATCGGATCCACGGAAGGTCACCATATTTTTCAGCTAACAGCGGAAGACTCCTTCCAATTTATTGATTTTATTCCGGGTAGATATGTATCAAGTCAAGCCATTACGCGCGAATACAAAACTTATCACCAATATCTTTATGCTTCTGCCGATGAGGGTTCAGGAAGTTTGCAAATCATGGATTTATCGTATTTACCTGATTCTGTTGTACTCGTTGCCGACATACAGAATACCACAATAGGTAAAATCCACAATTTGTTTATCGATACTAGTAATGCCTTACTTTATGCCTGTTCGGTAACCCCATTTTTAAGTGGCCAAGAAATGAGCTTGGTGCCACTAAAGGTTTTCTCATTGCAAGACCCTTTAAATCCTACTTTCCTTTGGGAGGGCCCGAATGACATTCCCGAAGTGCATGATATTTTTGTACGAAATAATGTAGCAATTTTAAATTGTGGCTATGATGGAATACGTGTCTATGATTTCACCAATCCTAATTCTCCAACTTATTTAAGTAATCTGAGCTTTTACCAGGGACAAGGATATAACCATCAGGGCTGGCTCACTCCCAACAATGAAACCTATGTTTTTGCTGATGAAACGCCTGGAACACCTTTAAAGAAAGCAAAACTCAACAATGATAAGAGTTTAACCATTCAATCGTTATTCGGAGTTGAAAATGAACCTTATCCAAAAACAGCACATAATATCCAATGCACTGATGAATTTGCCTTTGTAGCGTATTATAATGATGGATTGCGGATTTATGATTTACGAACAACACCTCCACAAGAAATTGCTTTTTATGACACGCATACAGACCCAGTTGGAAATACATTTTCCATGTGGGGAGCATGGGGCATCTATGCACTTTTACCCAGTGAACGCATATTGATTTCAGATAGAATTAGTGGCTTTTTCCTATTTTCTTTTAATCGAGAATTATTCACTCAGGTTCTTCCTTCCGATGAAATTCGGCTTTTCCCCAATCCGGGTAATACAACTGAAGCATATACTGTTCAGGTCCCTTATGACACGAAAGCTACAAAAATCTTTATTTTTGATTCTTTTGGCAGAAAAATTGCAGAAAAGGAAGTTAAAGAAACGAATTTAGTAACACTTGACGCAACTACCGTTGGAGGAGTTTATTACGTGCAAATTGAACTTCTAAACAACTTCAACGAAACCGAAATACACATTAAAAAATTAATCATTCAGTAATATGAAATTCTACATACTATTCTTTTTATCCATAATCACTGCTTATAATTGCATAGGTCAATCTGAAAAGTCTACGAAAAAAAAATGTTATGAAGACAGCATCGATTTTGAAGGGTATATTGTCTCAGATTGCGGCAAAAAAAAGGGCGTTATTAGTTTCGATAATAAATTAATGACTGATCCCGGAACCAATGTTATACTGTGGAACCACAATAAGCAACCTTTTTCAGGTGAATGCGAATCGTGTTACTCAGCCAACGAGAAAACGTATTTTCGCTTTAGTGTGGAATCAGGTCAAATAAATGGAAAATACCTTGTAAATCATCCTTCTGGCTGTATTCAAGAGCGAGGATCGAAAATAATGGGGAAATTCGATGGCAAAATTGAACTTTTTTACGACTCAACCAATGAAGTGAAGGAAATATCTAACTATGTTCTTGGCAAAATGAATGGAGAACAACTGTTTTTACAACAAAATGGAGATACAATAGGGCTTGAGAATTATAAGGTTATTTCAAAAGGAGATAAATTTGAATCATTACTGAATGGTGTGCAGCGAGCCTATTATTCTAATGGAAAAATAGAATCTGAAATCAATTACAACACTGGATTACTTGAAGGTGATTATAGAAAATATAGTAAAGATGGAACGCTCATCAATGACCGAAAATTCAAAAAAGGAAAGGAATCAGGGAAATGCATTTCTTATTATGACAACGGTAAAAAAATGTATGAAGAAAACTGGAAAGATGGAATAAAAGAAGGTGATTTTATTTTCTATTTACCGAATGATTCCATAAAATTTGAAGAACACTATAAAAAGGGACTACCAGAAGGCACATTCAAAGAATATTACGATAACCGCCAAATGCAGTCACTTGTAGTCTATGTAAAAGGAAAAGTAGTGAGTGAGAAATATTGGAATGAATACGGCCAAGACATGACAAAAGAAAGAAAAACAGAGTTGGAAAAAGATAAGGCCAAAACATCTCCGGAGGAAAAAAAGACAGAAAAAAAAATCGGAAGAGTTAACACCAAAAACCGAAAAAAAAGGCAAAGAAGAAAAACCAAAAGCAGGAAGCAAAAAGAAAACTAAAGAATTGCCTCCTACAGAGGAAAAAGAAGAGGAAGAAGAGTTATAATTATAATTGATAAGAAATTGTATTCCTCGATTTGATTAAGCGAGGAGAATTTGCAATCGTTATATCTTTATTTGATTAAATTTGAAACAAAACAATTTTAATTTAAATGAATTGTATCATCTGTTCTTCTGAGTTAACAAAGAAAATATTTAATAACACCCTCTATAAGTGCGATGTATGCAGTTTTGTGACGTGCAGTGACGAATTTACAGAAGAAGAACTAAGTGAAATATATACCGCTAATTATTTTAACGGTGGCGAATACCTCAACTACCTATCGGATGAATTTGCCATTCGAAAAAATTCAAGGAATAGAATAAATCAAATACAAAAACTTTTTCCTTCCTACAATCCTGAAAGCCTGCTTGAGATAGGTTGCGCCTATGGTATTTTCGGAGATGTTATGAAATCAGTTTATTCGAATGCAAAATATGTAGGATACGACATTGCTCAAGAAGCCTGTGAATATGGCCAGAAAAACTTGAATTTAAATACAATCTGTAAAGATTTTCTAAAAGTTGATACTAAGGAGACTTATTCTGATGTATTTATGTGGGATGTAATTGAACATTTGCCTAGTCCTGAAAAAATTATTGAAAAAATTGCTCAAAAAACAGAACAGGGCAGTAGATTATTTATCACAACCGGTGATATTGACAGATTGTTACCGAAAATTCAAGGAAAGAATTGGAGACAAATTCATCCTCCTTCACATCTTCATTATTTTTCTAAGAAAACATTAACAATTCTATTAGAAAAAAATGGATTTTTCGTCAAGAAAATCTATTATCCTCCTATTTCTAGAAGTGTTAAACAAACATGGTATTCCCTGTTTCTATTGAATAAAAAAGGAAATTATTTTACGAAAAAGATATACGAAAAAATACCAAAAAATCTTTTTTGGAGCATCAATACGTACGATTTAGTATTTATTGCCGCTGAAAAACGATAAAAATGAATAAACCAGAAATTTCAATTATTATCCCAACTTATTGTGAAGAAGGAAATATTATTCCACTTCATTCTAAATTGATTTTCGAATTAACTCAATTAAAAATAAGCGATTTTGAAATTATTTATGTCAACGATGGCAGCCGGGATAAATCATTGGATAAAATAAAAGAACTAGTCACACAAGATTCTCGTGTAAAATACATTCATTTCAGCAGAAATTTTGGTCATCAGAATGCACTACGAGCAGGGTTAGATTTTGCAACGGGAAATGCCGTGATAAGCATGGATGCAGATTTACAGCACCCACCTGAACTTATTGCAACCCTAATAAATCATTGGCGTGCAGATTATAAAATTGTTTTCACCAAAAGAAAAGACACCAAAGACCTGACTTTTTTCAAGAAATTGACTTCTAAATTGTTTTATAAATTAGTCAACTATTTATCTGAAACTAAGCTGGAAGAAGGCACCGCAGATTTTAGATTACTTGACCGTTCCGTGGTTGAAGCGCTCAAAAAATATAAAGAAAACAATCTTTTTTATAGAGGGATTGTTCCAAGTTTGGGGTTCAAGCAAATTGGCGTTGAATATGTGCCGAATGAACGATTTTCAGGAGAAACAAAATATACATTTTCAAAGATGGTTCGATTTGCACTAACTGGAATTACCTCCTCTAGCGCCAAACCACTTTACTTTTCCATTTATCTAGGCGCATTTCTGGCGCTTTGCTCCTTCTTTTATGGCTTATATGCAATTTACATTTCGATATTTACGAGCAATGCAATTACAGGCTGGACATCCATTATCGCATCCATTCTATTTATTGGAGGAATACAATTAATTATGCTTGGAGTAGTTGGTATTTACTTAGGGAAGTTATTTTCTGAAAGTAAAAACCGACCGCATTATATAGTAGAGGAAACTAATATTAATTGATTGCAGGCTTTACTTACTCATATAAATCGTTCCAATTGGCTTGCTCTATTACTAGTGATATTAGGAACTTTTTTCATAATTTATCTATCTATTCCGGAACTACTTTTATATCCGAATGATTTTCTGTTAGTTTCCGAGGGTGACGGTCTTAAATCCTACTATGTATTTGATTATCAATTGAACCATCAAACTACATTTAATCATTTTACTGGTTTGAATTATCCATACGGTGACAGTTATTTGTATACAGATGGGTTTCCTGCCTTACAAGCCATCATGCAGTATATTCCATTTTTAAAATCCTATCATGTTGGAATTATTCATTTAACCCTAATTATTGGCTTTATTTTAACCAGTGTTTTCTTGTTTTTAATTCTAAACTTTTATACTCATTCGCGGTGGATTTCAATCATTGGAGCACTATGTATTTTTTCACTTCAACCTCAGTTTATACGATTGTTTGGACATTTGAGCCTAGCTTATTCTTGCGTTATTCCAATGGGATGGTACTTTTTACTCCGATTTATACAGGACAAAAATAAGTTGAAATGGAGTTTCTTGCTGTTTTTCACAAATACGCTTTGGTTTTTTACTCACGGGTATTTAGGTCTTATGCTGACCCTTTTTTTAGGAATAGTGGTTATCTTCCACTTCAAACTTTGGAAAAATTTACGCTATTTCATCCAAATCATGGCTTTTCTAGGCGTTCCGCTACTCTTGTTTTTCTTGATTTCCAAATGGAGTAATTCGGTCCAAGATCGTACCACCGAGCCTTTTGGCTTTTTTGAATATCAGGCACAATGGAAAAGTGTCTTTTTGCCGTCCGAAGGATTCATACATGATCAAATTGAAAAGTGCATTTCATTTACACAGGTTAATTGGGAAGGTTTTGCATATATTGGATTAACGAGCCTTTTTTCCCTATTGATTCTTCTGTTTTTTAGTATTTCTTCATTTTTAAGACAAAAAGAACTTACTATCTTACCCAGAGAATTATGGTTTTTTCTGATTTCGGGAATTGTTTTATTAATCTATTCATTTGGTATTCCATTCAATCAATTTCCATCTTTATTAGACGTTTTTGGACCGTTAAAACAATTTAGGGCTGTTGGTAGATTCGCTTGGCCTTTTTATTTTGTTTGTGGAGTAATTAGTTTTGTTCTAATGCATTGGTTTTATGTACATTCAAAAACCACGTTTAAAAAGCAAATTGTACTGCTCTTTATTCTGCTTGCAAGCGCAACGTATTTTTGGGAAGCATCTGAAATCTTGTTTAAAAAACGAAATTATTCTAAAAATACTTTCCTTATTGAAAATGTTTCCGCTGATCATCGTGAACTCATTCAATTTATTCAAAAACACAAAAACACTTATCAATGTATTTTACCAATACCCTGGTTTCATGTTGGTTCTGAACTTTATAGTAAAGAACCAAATATTAAAACCATGGGGAATACGCTCATTGCTTCAGCGCATTCAGGTTTACCACTTTACAGTTGTATGATGGGTAGAACGAGTTTCAGTCAATCGTTTGATTTTTTCAGAAGCTTAGGATCTAATTTTCAAGACAAACATAAATCAACACTTATTAATGAAAAAGACTTTTTAATCTGGTACGATTATCAAAAAATATATGCCGAGGATGAACAAGAATTATTAAACGCCTCAACCATAATTTATAAGAATAAGATGGGTGAACTCAGAAGTATTTCACCAACTCAAATTTTTGAAAGGAAAAAATCAACCGTTACTCCTATTATTGATACACAAAATGAAACCCGAGCAGATTTTCTTTTTGAGAATTACGATTCAAAAAATAAACGATTAACAACCAAAGTCTCTAACTACAACACCATTGCTCAATTTGAATCTGGTATACTTAAACCGGATAAATGGTACGAAGTAAGTTTTGATTATTACTGGATTGGAAAGAAAAACCTAGATAATGTTTTTAGAATAGAATTTGTTAAAAACAAGCAAATAAATTGGTTTTACGAACGAACCATAAGTTCCTATACAGATCAGCAAAAAGATAAAGTGAGAGTTCGGGCAGTTTTCAAAACACAATCCGATCCTTGCGCCTATAACTTTTTCCTTTTTGGAGGAGAAAAAAAGAATAGCAGTTACCATATCGATCATTTGCTGATTCGTCCCCTAGATTTATCGGTAAGATGGAAAGATGATAAGGGACAATTCTTTATTAATTCGTTTCCCGAAAAATAAGCAATTATAAACAACAAATCCTATTTTTGAACGTTGATTCTTGAGAAAACACTAGCATGAAATTCAAAGTTATATTACTCTCTTTTTTATTCGCTTTTTCTGCAAAAGCACAAATTGGCTCCGGTCAATGGCGCTTTCATTCTTCTACTAAAAAAGCAATTGATATTGTTGCAACTAATAATCGCATTTATACCGCTTACGAAAATGGCTTATCTATATTAGAACTTTCTGACAATAGTCATACACTTTATAACACCTTGAACTTGTTGTCTGACATTGAAATCTCTTGTTTGTATTACGATCAATCGGATCAATCACTCTACATTGGTTATGCTAATGGAAACATTGATAAACTGAAAAATGACGTAATTACAAATATTCCAGCATTAAAACTTGCCCAAGTTCCTAATTCCAAAAGAATCAATCAATTTGAGAAACATGGATCCTACATTTATGCAGCCTGTGATTTTGCTATTTTAAAACTTAATCCTTCAAAAAATGAAGTAAAAGAAACATATTATCCAACAAATTCATTAGAAAGTATCACTGATTTATGTTTCTCTTCAGATACGATTTTCGCGCTTACTCCGTCTAAATTACTTCGCGGATTAATTAATAATCCAGCTCTTTCAGACCAATCTCAGTGGAGTATTGATAGCAGACTTCCCCAAATTACAGGAAATAGCTATAAAGAAATTGAGATGATGAACACAGACTTACTCGTTTTGATGAAAGTTTCTGGTTCTGCAGGTGATTCCGTTTATAAGTTAGGACAAACAGTGAATCAAGTTGTCTCAAGTTTTCCTTGGGCCGCAAAAATAAATTCAATAAATGTTATCAATAATACTCAATTGGCCATCAATGCCCTTGGTGGATTTGGCATGTACGATCAAAACTATGTTGAGCAGGTGTTTTATGCTACTGGAACATTCAACCAAGAGTTTTTAGTGAGTAGATCTGCAATTAATTCTAAAGGAATATGGATTGCAGACTTGAATCTCGGACATATATGGTATCCAACTGATTACATTTCATATGATCGTTTTCCAGTTTCGG
>CAIUSK010000576.1 GCA_903901805.1 uncultured Flavobacteriales bacterium | reverse complement strand
CCATTCTGGTCTGTTGTCAATACGTTTTTGAGAATCACGCATAGATTCAACTACTTGAAGACGTTTTAAAGCCTCATTCTTACGTTGAACAGATGTTTCATGATTTGCTTGATAACGAAGATCATAAGACAATTGTTCCAAGTCAAGATTACGCAATAAATCATGTAATGCCTCAGCACCCATTTTTGCAATGAACTTATTTGGATCGTTGTCTTCCAAATATTGATTTTCTTTTGGTAGGGCATCTAAAATATCCAGATATTCTTCTTCTGTTAAGAAATCTGTTGCCTTAAAATGAATTCCCTCTAAAGTATTGGCAAGACCAGCTTGAATTACAACGTATCTTTCGTAATAAATAATTTGATCTAGTTTCTTTGTTGGTAGGCCCAACATGTATCCAATTTTATTGGGTAAAGAACGAAAATACCAAATATGCGCAACAGGAACAACCAAGGAAATATGTCCCATTCTTTCTCGTCGCACTTTCTTTTCCGTTACTTCAACACCACATCTGTCGCAAACAATTCCTTTATAACGAATTCTTTTGTATTTTCCACAGTGGCATTCATAATCTTTAACAGGTCCAAAGATACGTTCACAAAATAAACCATCTCTTTCAGGCTTATATGTTCTATAGTTTATGGTTTCTGGCTTCAATACTTCCCCGCTTGATTGTTCAAGAATCAATTCAGGAGAAGCTAGTGAAATGGTAATTTTGTTAAAACTACTTTGTTTTTTTGGTGTTTCTTTTCTAAAAGTCATTTTTACTTTATTTAGTTAAGACTTAATTAATCTAACGAAATGTTTAAACACAAACCGCGTAACTCATGCAGTAATACATTGAAGGACTCAGGAATACCCGGTTCTGGAATGTTATCACCTTTAACAATTGCTTCGTAAGCCTTGGCTCTACCAACAACGTCATCTGATTTTACAGTAAGTATTTCTTGTAGGATATTTGATGCACCATATGCTTCAATTGCCCAAACCTCCATCTCACCAAATCTTTGTCCACCGAATTGAGCTTTACCACCCAATGGTTGTTGTGTAATTAATGAGTATGGTCCGATAGAACGAGCATGCATTTTATCATCTACCATGTGAGATAATTTCAACATGTAGATAATACCAACGGTAGCAGGTTGATGGAATTTCTCGCCAGTACCTCCATCATAAAGATATGTTTTACCAGATCTTGGAACGCCTGCTTTATCTGTCAACTCATTAATTTCTTGAGGAGTAGCTCCGTCAAAAATAGGAGTAGCAAATTTAACGCCTAATTTTTCACCAGCCCAACCAAGAACAGTTTCATAAATCTGACCTAAATTCATACGGGATGGTACACCCAACGGATTCAATACAATATCAACCGGTGTTCCATCTTCCAAGAAAGGCATGTCCTCCTGACGAACGATATTTGCAACAATTCCTTTGTTACCATGGCGTCCTGCCATTTTATCTCCTACTTTTAGTTTTCGTTTTTTAGCGACATAAACCTTCGCTAATTTTACGATACCCGCAGGAAGTTCATCCCCAACTGAAATGTGAAATTTCTTACGTTTATAAATCCCTAAAAGGTCATTTGCTTTAATATTGAAATTATGAAGCAACCTAATAACAAGTTGGTTTATATCTAATTCAGCAGTCCAATTTAATGGATTAACGATGGTGTAATCAATTGAAATTAAATTCTTTTGGTTAAATTTCGTTCCTTTTTTAATAATTTCCTCTTTGTAATTATTAAAAACTCCAGCAGCTTTATGTTCGCCAAGAATATGAATTAACTTTTCAACTAATTGATCTTTCAATTTCGCTAATTCAACCTGATATTCAGATTCCAAATGATCTAAAGCAGGTTTATCTTGTGATTTTGTTTTACGATCTTTAATAGCTCGAGAGAATAGTTTTTTATTAATAACTACACCACGAAGTGACGGACCAGCTTTTAAAGAAGCGTCTTTCACATCACCCGCTTTATCTCCAAATATCGCACGCAATAACTTTTCTTCGGGAGAAGGATCTGTTTCACCTTTAGGAGTGATTTTACCAATTAAAATATCACCCTCCTTGATTTCAGCTCCAATTCGAATTAATCCATTTTCATCTAAATCTTTAGTTGCTTCTTCACTCACATTTGGAATATCCGATGTTAACTCTTCCATTCCACGTTTTGTGTCACGAACTTCAAGTGAATATTCGTCAATATGAATTGAGGTAAAAATATCATCACGAACAACTCTTTCAGAAATCACGATGGCATCTTCAAAGTTATATCCTTTCCATGGCATGAAAGCCACTTTTAGATTTTGACCAAGCGCTAATTCACCTTGTTGAGTTGCATATCCTTCACACAACACTTGACCACGAGCAACACGATCTCCTTTTGAAACAATCGGTTTCAAATTGATACAGGTACTTTGATTCGTTTTCATGAATTTGATCAAGTCATATGTAACAACTTCACTATCAAAACTCACTAATTTATCTGCATCAGTCCAGTCGTAACGAATAGTAATTTTATTAGCGTCCACATACTCAACAACTCCAGTTCCCTCTGCATTTATCAAAACACGAGAGTCACGAGCCACCAATCTTTCAATTCCTGTTCCAACAATTGGAGAATTAGGACGTAACAATGGTACAGCTTGACGTTGCATGTTAGATCCCATCAACGCTCTATTTGCATCATCATGCTCCAAGAAAGGAATAGAAGAAGCTGCAATAGAGGCAATTTGATTTGCTCCTACGTCAATTAAATTAATTTTTTTCGGTTCAACCAATGGAAAATCTCCTTCAAATCTCGCTTTCACCAAATCACTCAATAATGAACCTTTGTCATCCATTTGAACGTTCGCCTGAGCAATCATTTTTTCATCTTCTTCCTCAGCAGCCAAATAAATCGGTTGTTTAGCCATTTGAACTTTCCCATTATCAACTTCGCGATAAGGAGTTTCAATAAATCCAAGTTTGTTTACCTTTGCAAAAACACACAGCGAAGAAATCAAACCAATATTAGGTCCTTCTGGAGTTTCAATAGTACACAAACGACCGTAGTGCGTGTAATGAACATCTCGCACCTCAAAACCTGCTCTCTCACGAGACAAACCGCCTGGTCCAAGTGCAGACAACCTTCTTTTATGAGTAACCTCAGATAAAGGATTTGTCTGGTCCATAAATTGTGATAACTGATTGGTTCCAAAGAACGAATTAATAACAGACGAAAGAGTTTTCGCATTAATTAAATCGATTGGAGTAAATACCTCATTATCACGAACATTCATACGCTCACGAATTGTTCTTGCCATTCTCGCTAATCCAACACCAAATTGAGAATAAAGTTGTTCACCAACCGTTCTAACTCTACGGTTTGATAAATGGTCAATATCATCAACGTCAGCCTTGGAATTAATTAATTCAATTAAATATTGAATAATCGAGATTATATCTTTTTTAGTTAAAACACGAGATTCTTCAGATTGATCCGTTTTTAACTTTTTATTCATTCTAAAGCGACCTACCTCACCTAAGTCATAACGAGTATCAGAGAAGAATAATTTCTCAAATACATTTTTCGCTGTTTCATAATCAGGCGGTTCCGCATTACGCAATTGTCTGTAAATGTGCTCAATCGCCTCTTTTTCACTATTAGAAGTGTCTTTTTGTAAGGTATTATAGATAATTGTAAAGTCGATATTAGCTCCATCTTCTTTATGAAGAATAACAGCCTTAGCACCTGAATCCATTATTGCTTCAATGTGCTCCTCTTTCAAAATCGTTTCTCGATCTAATAAAACCTCATTTCGTTCAATTGAAACAACTTCACCAGTATCTTCATCAACGAAATCTTCAATCCAAGTTTTAAGTACCCGGGCAGCTAAACGACGATCAACTAATTTCTTAGCATTCGCTTTTGTAACTTTAACTTCATCAGCAAGACCAAATATCTCTAGGATATCTTTATCGGCCTCATAACCAATAGCACGAAGAAGGGTTGTTACAGGTAATTTCTTTTTACGGTCAATGTAAGCATACATTACACCATTGATATCTGTCGCAAATTCAATCCAAGAACCTTTGAAAGGAATGATACGAGCAGAATAAAGTTTTGTACCATTTGCATGGCGACTTTGTCCAAAGAATACACCTGGTGAACGATGCAACTGAGAAACGATAACGCGCTCAGCACCATTGATAACAAATGAACCTTTAGGAGTCATATATGGAATTGTACCTAGATAAACATCTTGTACAATAGTTTCAAAATCTTCGTGTTCAGGGTCAGTACAATATAACTTTAATTTTGCTTTTAATGGCACGCTATAAGTAAGACCTCTTTCGATACATTCAGCAATAGTATAACGAGGTGGATCAATGAAATAATCCAAGAACTCAAGAACAAATTGATTTCTAGTATCTGTGATTGGGAAATTTTCAGCAAAAACTTTAAACAAGCCTTCACTTTCTCTATTTTCTGGAGTAGTTTCTAACTGAAAAAACTCTTGAAAAGATTTCAATTGAATTTCTAAAAAATCAGGATATTCAAACTGATTTTTACTTGATGCAAAACTGATCCTTTCAGTTGTATTTTTTTGTGTTGCCAAGGTTCAACAGTTTTAATTTATTAAAAAAGAGATATGCGAAAAAAAACGTAACTTTTGAAACAGAACAAGGCATCCCGTAATCGGGACGCCTGACCTGTTTTATTTAATGAAATTATTTAATTTCAACTTCAGCACCAGCCTCTTCAAGAGACTTTTTAAGACCTTCTGCTTCGTCTTTAGAAACTGCTTCTTTTATAGTTGCAGGAGCGCTATCGACTAAATCTTTAGACTCTTTTAAACCGTTTCCAGTTAATTCTTTAACTAATTTAACTACAGCAAGTTTGTTTGGACCACCAGCTTTAAGAATAACATCGAACTCAGTTTGTTCAACAGCAGCATCACCAGCACCAGCAGCAGCACCTGCAACCATAACTGGAGCAGCAGCAGCTGGCTCAATTCCATATTCCTCTTTAAGTACAGTAGCTAATTCATTAACTTCCTTTACTGTTAAATTTACAAGCGTTTCCGCTATTTGCTTTACATCAGCCATTTTGATTTGATTTTAAAAAACGTTTTACACTAATTATTTTTCTTCTAAAGTTTTAAGAATTCCGGCGATTTTCTCACCTGAACCTTTAAGGCCAGAAATAACATTCTTGATTGGACTTTGTAACAATCCGATGATATCTCCCACCAATTCTTCTCTGCTTTTAAGGAACTCAAGAGTTACTAATTGATCGTCTCCGATAAAAATAGCCTCATCTATATAAGCACCTTTTAAAACAGGTTTAGTACCTTTCCTACGGAACTCCTGAATTAATTTAGCCGGGGCGTTACCAACTTCACTAAACATGATAGATGTACCACCTTTCAATGTTTCTTTCAATCCACCGAAATCTTTCCCTTCAACACGATCCATTGCTTTTTCTAAAAGAGCATTCTTAACCACTCTCAAACGAATGTTGGTTTGGAAACATCTTCTACGTATAGCATTAATCGTATCAACTGTTAATTCAGCTGTATCTGCAATATAGAATACACTAGCCGCACTAATTTCAGCTGCCAACGCATCTATGTAATTTGATTTTTCTTCTCTTGTCATTTTTTTTAAATTTAAGCAGTGACAGATTTGGAATCAATTTGAATACCAGGACTCATGGTTGCGGACAAGAAGATACTTTTAATATAAGTACCTTTTGCAGCAGAAGGTTTCATTTTGATCAATGTTTGAATAATTTCACTTGCGTTTTCACGAATTTGATCACCACCGAAACTAGTTTTACCTATTCCAGCGTGAACAATTCCATACTTATCCACACGAAAATCAATTTTACCTGCTTTAACTTCTTGAACAGCTTTACCAATATCCATGGTAACAGTACCTGTTTTTGGATTCGGCATTAAACCACGAGGTCCTAAAATTCGACCAAGTGCCCCAACCTTACCCATAACCGATGGCATAGTAATTATTACATCGATATCAGTCCAACCACCTTTGATTTTTTCGATATAATCATCTAAACCAACGTGATCAGCTCCCGATGCTTTTGCTTCAGCCTCTTTGTCAGGTGTACACAACACCAAAACACGAACATCTTTACCCGTACCATGAGGTAGAGCAACTGTTCCTCGAACCATTTGATTTGCTTTTCGCGGGTCTACACCTAAACGAACAGCAATATCAACAGAAGCATCAAATCGAGTTGATGAAACATCCTTAATTAAATTACAAGCATCACTTAAGGAATATGCCTTGGAGAAATCGTATTTCGCCAAAACTTCTTTTCGTTTTTTTGGAATCCTTTTCATAAACTTGTATTATTTAGATTTTGGAGCTTCACCCCCTTTAACAGTAACACCCATACTTCTAGCTGTACCAGCAACCATTTTCATGGCTGAATCAACGGTAAAGCAATTCAAATCAGGAAGTTTGTCCTCTGCAATAGCACGAACTTGATCCCAAGAAATTGAACCCACTTTAACACGATTCGGTTCAGCAGAACCCTTTTTTATTTTAGTATACTCTACAATCTGAATAGCTGCAGGAGGTGTTTTTAAAATAAAATCGAATGATTTGTCACCATAAACTGTGATAACTACTGGAACTACCTTTCCTTGTTTATCTTGAGTTCTAGCATTAAACTGCTTACAAAACTCCATGATATTCACCCCTTTAGCTCCCAGTGCGGGACCAATTGGCGGTGAGGGATTGGCGGCTCCTCCTTTAATTTGCAGCTTTATTAGTGCTGCGACTTCTTTTGCCATTTTACTATAAATTATGTAGTCAAACGTGAAATATATCGGGAAGCTTTAATCGACTTTTCACTCCTACGGTTAATACAAATTAAACTTCTTTTTCGACTTGCATATAGCTAAGTTCTAGAAGGTTTTTCCTGCCAAAAATCTTAACCATAACTTTTAATTTCTTCTTGTCTTCGTTAATTTCGTCTATAACTCCACTAAAGTTATTGAATGGTCCATCGATCACTTTAACAGACTCGCCAATCGTAAATGGAATTTTCATTTCCTCTTCATTTTCTGAAAGTTCATCAACTTTTCCTAAAATGCGATTAACCTCAGAAAGTCTCATCGGCACTGGACTCCCACCTTTGGCGGCACCCAAAAAACCTATAACATTTGTAATATTTTTGATTACATGGGCTACTTCACCAACAAGGGCAGCTTCAATAAGAACATAACCAGGTAGGTATGCTCTTTCTTTAGAAATTTTCTTTCCATTTCGAATTTGAAATACTTTTTCAGTTGGAATAAGAACTTGGGACACATAATCAGTAAGGTTATGTCTACTTATTTCAAGCTCAAGGTATTCTTTTACTTTCTTTTCTTTTCCACTCACTGAGCGAACCACATACCAACGTTTTTTTATTTCTTCCATTCGTTCAGAAATTAAAACATATTATAAATCATTCCAACTAAACCTCTCCAAGTTGATCCTGAATCTCCTGTAATGCCGAATGCAAAATCCATTACAAAAATTGAAATTGAAAAAAGAACAGACGCAACAACCACAACTATGGTGTTACTTTGTAACTCTTTCCACGTTGGCCATGATACATTATGCATCATTTCGTTATATGTTTCAGTAAAATATTCTTTAATTTTCATCACAATTCAATTCGTTAATTCAATTTGCACGGGTGGTAGGATTCGAACCCACGGCCAATGGTTTTGGAGACCACTACTCTACCAGCTGAGCTACACCCGTTTGGTTTAAAAAGGGGGAGAAAAATTCTCCCCCTTAACTAGCTCATATGATACTTTATTAAGCGATAATCTCAGTAACCTGACCCGCTCCTACTGTTCTACCACCTTCACGGATAGCAAAACGTAAACCTTTGTCCATTACAATTGGAACGATCAATTTAACATTTATAGTAACGTTATCACCTGGCATAACCATTTCACGACCATCTGTTAAAAGGATTTCTCCGGTAACATCTGTAGTTCTAAAATAAAACTGAGGACGATATTTGTTATGGAAAGGAGTGTGACGACCACCTTCTTCTTTCTTCAATACATAAATCTCAGCTTTGAATTCGTTGTGAGGAGTTGATGAACCTGATTTACAGATAACCATCCCTCTTTTAATTTGAGATTTTTCAATACCTCTTAACAACAAACCAACATTATCACCAGCTTCACCTCTATCTAGTATTTTACGGAACATTTCAACTCCCGTTACAGTTGATGTTAATTTATCATCACCCATTCCTAAAATCTCTACCGGATCACCTGTATTGATAACACCAGTCTCAATTCTACCTGTTGCAACAGT
>CAIUSK010000575.1 GCA_903901805.1 uncultured Flavobacteriales bacterium | reverse complement strand
TAATTCAAATTATGTAAAATAAAAACCTCAAAATATGTAAAATTATTTCTATATTTGTAGATAGAATGAAAGAACAATACCCTTATAAAGAAAGACTTACAGACAAAGAACTACTTAGAAAGTTAGATTCTGCAGGCGCGTTGTTAATTCGTGGTATGAAAGCGTGTGGTAAAACTGAATCAGCAAAGCAATATTCAAAGAGTGTTTTGGCATTGGACCAAGATGAACAAGTACCGTTATTAATGGCCACTTCGCCGCAGCGTTTGTTATTGGGCGAAACACCAAGACTCATCGATGAGTGGCAGGAACATCCAAAAATCTGGAACTATGTTCGTCATGAAGTGGATAAACGAAAAGAAAGTGCACAATTCATTTTAACAGGTTCAGCAAATCCGGAAGAAAGTATCAAAATGCACTCCGGCGCAGGTCGTTTTACGATATTGGATATGCGAACAATGAGTTGGCAAGAAATGGGTTATTCTACTGGGAAAATAAGTTTAAAAAAACTCTTTAGCGGTGAAAAAATAGACATCTACGATGAACCAACTGACTTAGAATTCATTATTGATCGCATCATCACAGGTGGTTTCCCCGGGTTAATAAATAAAAACATTCGACAAGCGAGGGACATGAATAGAGCATATGTTGATTTATTGGCAGAAGTAGACATGAGTCGTTTGTCAAACACCAAACGTGACCCCATAAAGATTAAAAATTTATTGCGTTCGTTGGCTCGAAATACAGCAACAATGGTTGACATTAAAACCTTGGCAGCTGATATTCGTCAACGGGATTTCAAAGACATCTCACGCCCAACCATATACGACTACTTAGATGCTTTAGATCGTTTAATGATTACCGAAAATCAACCAGCATGGAGTACTCATATTCGATCTTCCTCTACTTTAAGAAAAGCAGCTAAACGCCATTTCACTGATGCGGCACTTGCTGTTGCAGCACTTGGATTGAAAAAAGAAGCTTTATTAAAAGACCTGAAATTTGTTGGATTTTTATTTGAGTCACTTGCTGTGCACGAATTGCGGGTATACGCTCAAGTGAGCGATGCAAAAGTATATCACTACCATGATTCAAGTGGTTTAGAGGTTGATGCCATTGTGCAGAAATATAATGGTGACTGGTGTGCTTTTGAAATAAAACTTGGAACAGGTCAGATTGAAGAAGCTGCCAAGAGTTTAAAGAAATTTGTTTCTATTTTAGACACAAAAAGTGTAGCCTTGCCGAAATCATTGAATATCATTACTGGAACAGGTATTAGCTATACGAGAAACGACGGAATTAATGTGATTTCACTGGCTTCTCTTGGTGCTTAATTTTTAACCCCAACAATTCGATATATCATAGGAATAGCTTGAGGAATATGATTAATTACAAATTTATCGGCATCCAATTGTTTCATGTTTTCAAAACAGTTGAACGGCGAATAATCCATCTCTGAAAATTCTTGAATTGAAATCCCTGCTCGTATCAATGTGTTCAAGATCTCCCCTATTCCGTGATTCCATGAAATCGTTTGGGTTTTTATGGGTGCGTTACGATCTGCATACGTTCCTTCAATTTCTTCAATAATCGGATCGCTATTAAAATAATCGTATTCTATTTTTTGAACATCGTTATCAAAAGTCCAAATAAAGGGATGAAAATCAACCATGATAAACTTTCCACCTGGCAACAATGCTTTTTTAATTGTTTCTGCCCATGATTTGAGTTCTGGCAACCAACCAATTGTTCCATACGAAGTAAAAACAATATCAAATTGACTGATTAAGTCGTCTGGGAGTGAGTATACATTTGCACAAATAAAGCCTGCATTGAGCCCCAATTGATCATTGATCTTTACTGCATTTTCAATTGCCACATTGGAAAAATCCAAACCTGTGACTATTGCTCCCATTCGAGCCAATGACATTGTATCTTGACCAAAATGACATTGTAAATGCAATATTCTTTTTCCTCTTACATCTCCCAATACATCTAATTCAGGTTTTTTGAGTGAATTTTTACCTTCCAAAAAAGAAGTTTGGTCGTAAAAATCGGATGTAAGATGAACTAATGTTTTATCATTCCATGCCTTTTGATTGATCTTCAGGTAGTTCATTTTTTATTTCTTCGTAATTATCAAATTCGTCGTCATTATCTTTTCTTGAATTTCCGGCCTTAAAACTACCAGATACGTTCATAAAAGGCTTACCTGAAATTAAAAACATAATTCCATTGGTGATTTTGAGTAAAATACCAAGTAAAAAGAAAAAGCCAATAAGTTTAAAAACAAAGCCAATAATCGGAGTTTTTTCCAAACCGGTTACTTGCTCATAAAACCACAGCGCGATAGGATTTTTCGCAAATTCAGGAAAGAAGAAAAGTGAAGCATAAATCACAAAAGCAACACTAACCACAATAATTTCTGCTTTTCGATTGAAACGAGTTTTAGAAACTACGCTTAACATTCCAGAAAACCGATCCATCATTGCAGCTTGTTGCTGATCTTTTTGCATTTGACCGATGAAATATAGAAGTAAAATCAATCCAGAAATAACCATATTGAACCAATCGATGCCATTTTGACCGGAATCTAAACCATACAGAAAAAGGACGTTCACTAAGAAAACAGATTTAACACCCTTCGTAAAATAGACTTCGCTAATAGTTTTCTTTCTCCCTCCAGTTAGCAATGAAATCAATAAATTAATAAAAAACCATATAAAGCCATAAATGGCTAAAAGCACTCCAATTTTAAAAACAAGTTCAATTATTTGCATCAGTTTTTCAGTCGTTTGAAGTGATCATATTTATCCTTGATAAAAAGGTAGAGTTCCATTTCTGTGGATGTTTTCAAGAAATTTTCCGACAAATTTAGAAATGAAATAAAATCATCAAACTCATCTTCATTTAATTCAATAATATCACTTGCGACATATAATCGAAGTAACTCCTGAACTACCTTTCGTTTGTTATCCTTATATTCTTGCTCAGCAATCCAACGTTTATTTTGTTCTTTCTTGGAAAAAGCTTGATACAAAGCCGTTATTGGACTTTGCAAAAGTTCTACCCCTGTTACTAATCGAGTTTCACGCATAGCCAAAGCTTCTCGTTCTTCTCGGATCTCACTCAACGTTTTCAAAGGCTTTATGATCATTTCTGTCAATTCCTGGGGCTTCTGAACCAGGTAAATTTTCTGTTTACTTTGACAATTTGAATCCGCTTTTACTCGAAATCCATAAATCATATAGCCCTTTACAGAAATTGAAATGCTGTCATTGTTTTTAGTGTATGCAGAAAAATAACCATTGGGTTGACCAAAAACACCTTGTCCAGTATTACGGTTTACGATCATTAAATTGTAGAATGACTGAATGCCCATCGAGTCAATAACTTGTCCTGTCAACAATACGCGCTCGCATTTTTGCCCAAAATAAAAAAATGGGATAATAAAAAATAAAATGAATAG
>CAIUSK010000574.1 GCA_903901805.1 uncultured Flavobacteriales bacterium | reverse complement strand
CAGACTAATTAATTCTCTATTTCCCATCTTTCTTCGGATGTTTCTCCTTCCGTTTAAAGACCTTTTTTGATTCTTCTGCTCGCTGAACAAATCTTCCATCAAAGAAACCTTGTTCCACCTGTTTTTCACGTTGTTTACCAACGGTCATTTTGTGTAGTTTGTCTTTATCGGATTTCATAGGATTAAATTTAACAAAAAACTCCCAAATTTTTCACTTCCACTTTTTGATTTTGATTAGAAATGGGGTCTTGTTTCAGAAAATAAAATCAAAATATTTTGAAAGGGATTTAATTTGTATTTGCTACGACAAACTCTTTTATAGGAATATAAATCTATAAAACAGGGGGGTAATTGAGTGGAATGATATCCCAATTTCCCAATAAAATTGAAATCCATAAATCTCTCTAGGTTTTTAAAAAACAAATCAAAATTTACATTGTTATAAATAGGTAAAGGCTAAAAAGGTCTGTACAAACAACCTAATTCAATGGAATTCAATGGAAAAAGTTTTTTACAAACTAGTAGATAATTCCGACTTTGTTTGGAAGGTGGAAAATGTATCAAACGATCCGTATAATGAGATTGCGATTGCTTTTGGACAGTATGTTTGTAATAAGCGCGTTTTCAATCCTGCAATTTTTGAAAGTCTAGCTGATTTTGAACAAGGCGAACATTTGTTGACCTACAAAGAAATTATTCCCGACCGAATCAATGAGGAAAAATGTTATTATGACAATATAATCGGATTATTACATGCGGACGATTACTGGAATGATCTGCATGCATTGCGTTATGTGAATTGTTTGAATGAAATAGTGCCTATCGTATTCGATGGCAGCAATGAAAATAGACCTTTTATCACAAGCTCTGACAGGGAAAGTTACCTGAAATTACTGGCTTGTGATTCTGAAAAAGGTGAGGAAATTTACGATTGCGCTTATCAGTATTTCAAAACCTTGTGGAATTTTGACGCCCATTTTGCGCAAACAAATTTAGATACAATTGAAAAATTTCTTCCGACACTGGAATTACAAGCTATTTATCTAAAGCAAGCAGAAGAGGGGCGCGAAGCAGCTGCATGTATCGTTTTTAGACCTTCGTGGGACCCTGAACATGGATTAGCCATAATACTTAACCTAACGACAATGAAGGTGAAGCTGTACGAAGATGAATGAACAGGGGAGAGCAAGTTGAAAAAGATAGACCTTCCGGAATTACTTCTCCGAAAGTCTGTGAAGTAATATCATTGGCTAGATACTAACGGTCGATGCTAGAGCAAGCGTAGGCTTGTGTATATTTTTTTTAAAAAACCGGCTAATCGAAGGTAGGAAAAAGAAAACGAACAATTTACCGAAAAACCATCCATGAGAAATAGCATTTGTTATTAGTCGGCCATTTCTACATGAGCTTTTGAATTTCAATTTTTAATGGTGCCAGGTGTTTACTAATTATTACCCAAATCATTGAATTATCTAAATTATCATAAGCATGAACCAATCTATTTCTAAAACTAATAATTTGTTTGTCATTTTCGATTTTGACTTCAGGTTCCAACTTTTGAAATTGGTTCAATGCCTCACCAATAATTGCCAACTGACGTTCAACTGCACTTTGAGTTTTTCTATCTTGATCATATAAAGTAAAATCTTTATCGTCAATAATAAATTCTTCGATTAATTCAATCGCCATTAAAATATCAGAAAGATACTTTGTGCTCTTTTCCGTCATAAATTAATATTTTTGATGAATCAATACTTTTTCTAAGAATAGGATTTCTTATGGAAGAATTAGTAAGTAAGTCGACTTTCCTTTGAAAGAAACTTTCAAATTTGTCCCATAAATCTAATAGATTTTCTCCACGTTTTATTGGATCTTTCGTGTCAAGTTCAACAAGTAAATCAATATCGCTAGATTCTTCATTAAATTTATCATTTGTTGATGAACCAAAAGCATAAAGAGTTTTTACATCGTGACTTTTGCACAAGGATAAAAACTCGTTTGAGTTAACTTTTATGGAATCTTTCAAATTCATATTGCTAAGATAAGAATTTTTAGTTATCGTTCATCGATGCTTTTTCTGGCTTGCACCTGATGTTTTCAGGCTTGGCGAAGGTATGGACTTTCACCACTCAGCGAAGCCGCACCGATGTAAGAACTTCATACTATGAACTAATTTTCGTTTAACCACATAACTTTCCATGGAATTAGGTTCGTTTGTCTTTAAAATATTAAAGTGTTATACCCTTTTCATTTAATGTCCAAAGATATTGGTCAAATACACGCATTTTAAACCAATTCTCACTAAAAATAGCTCCGTTTTTTCAATTGCGGCTGTGCGCTGTTAGCAGTTGGACGTATTAGTCAGGTTTAATAAATTTTCAAAACTTTGTGGAAGTGTCGCTCGTAAATTTCTAATATAATCTTGGTCGTTTTGTGTTTTTAATTTTAAGAATTTTAATATCGTCCTAAAATATAACTTACAAAGTCTATTGTGATACATAGTAATTGTTTCAGGATTTTTTTGAGAGATTTCTTGATTCAGAATCATTGCAAACTTAAGGTTATAGAAATTGGTTCTTTCTTCAACCCATTTAGGTTTTTCTTGATGGGATCTTGGTCTATCTAATATTGGTTCAGCCCAAAATTTAAATGCCCATGAAAATGTTTCATTAAATGAGGTAGTGTCTGGAGTGTAATCGCTAGTAATTGAACCAATATAAATAGGCTCAACTTGCGGTTTAAATTGTCTTATTGTCGGATCAATAATGATATCATCGTATCCATTTACTGTAAGCCAAAAGTGTCGTATGCCGTTATATTCTCCACCTGTTAACGAACAATGTATGTCGTTTATCTTCAAAAACATTAGTAAGGGAAAACATGCACAGAAACAAAGATTTTTGGGACATTCGTCACCTATTGTCGGCTCTGTGAACGATGCCACTTTTTTCCGAATGTTTTCTCTAGAATCT
>CAIUSK010000573.1 GCA_903901805.1 uncultured Flavobacteriales bacterium | reverse complement strand
TATCAAATCATGGCGAAAAAGTGAAAATATGTGGCTGAGACGATCGTGCCTAATTTTTCAATTGCGGTATAAATCACAAACAAATTTTGAACTCTTAAAAAGCCTCATATTTGAGTTTATGCATGAGAAAGAGTTCTTTATTAAAAAGGCAATCGGATGGTCCTTGCGGGAATATGCCAAAACAAACCCAGTTTCAGTAAGGAATTTCGTAGAGGAGTCAGGAATTCAAGGATTAGCCAAGCGTGAAGCATTGAAGCATATTGGTTAGGAGAAAATCTTCTTTAAAATCCCTAAAACATCTTCCGATTGTTCAATGTGCGCCATGTGTCCAGCATTTTCAAGGATAAATAGATTGTTGTCAGATATTAGTTGTTCCCTTAGAAAATCAGTATCAACCAACCTATCCAGCATTCCATGAATAATAAAATAATCTGATGGGTTTGTTTTCAATTCTTCCGTGTAATCTTTTCGCTCACGCATCGCAAGTGCTGAATATGCGATGGATTCCGGTAATATTTTCGAAGCTTCGTTTTTTAATTCCTCTACCTTAGATAGATATTTTTCTGGCATAGCAAATAAATGAGGAATTGCCTCTTGCAAGAAAATGTTTTTTGCTTTGAAAGCAATTTCAGCGACTCTAATTCGGTCTTTTTTCTTCTGCTCTGTGTCTGCCCAAAAATTTGAGTTTACTAAAACAATTTTCTTGCATCGTGAATCCATTTCTTTCAACAGTAGTCCAACATATCCTCCCATGGAATGACCAATAATCGAATAAGACTCAAGAGTTAGTAGATTTAAGACTTTTAGAACTTCAGCGGCCATAAAATCAATACTTGGCGTTTCCGAAAAATCGTTCAGTTCTGAAGCTCCATGACCTGGGAGATCAATAAAAATGTTTTGTGTGTTTAATTCCTGTAAATCCAAATTTGACCACATAGAACTAGATTCCAAAAATCCATGCAAAAACACAATTGATTTTCCATTTCCATGAATTTGGTAATTCAACACGGCTTAAGCATTCATTAGGTCTTCAATTTCCTCAGCAATTAGAGGAATATCCTTCATTAGGTTAAATGGTTCGCCACTCTCTTGAACTACTAAATCATCTTCTAATCGAATTCCAAGTCCTTCCTCAGGAATATATATTCCAGGCTCACAAGTAAATACCATTCCCGCTTGAATCGGCTCATTCCAAAGTCCAACATCGTGCGTGTCAAGTCCCAAAAAATGTGAGGTGCCATGCATGAAATACTTTTTATAGGCCGGCCACTCTGGATTTTGATTTTTTATATCGTCAAGGGTAATTAGTTTTAAGTTAACCAACTGTTCCTCCATTAACAGACCAACTTGCTTGTGGTAATCAGTCATAATAGTTCCTGGGACTAATAATTTTTGAGCTTCTGTCTTAACATGTAAAACTGAATTGTACACCTCATTTTGTCTTGGTGTGAACTTTCCATTTACCGGAATACATCTTGTTAAATCTGAAGCATAATTGGCATATTCAGCACCAACATCTAACAAAATTACATCTCCATCTTTGCATTGCTGATTGTTTTCGATATAATGTAAAACGCATGCATTTTTTCCAGATGCCACTATTGGCGTATAAGCAAATCCTTTGGAACGATTGCGTAAAAATTCATGTGCTAATTCGGCTTCAATTTCATATTCCCAAACACCTGGTTTAATGAATTGTAACAATCGACGGACTCCTGCTTCAGTGATTTTACAAGCCTTTTGCATTAATTCTAATTCGATCGCATCCTTAACAGATCTAATTTTATGCATAATGGGAGCCGATTTTAACACCTGATGAGCTGGAAAATCTTGTTTCACCTTTTTTATGAAACGATCTTCTCTTGTCTCAACTTCTGTATTTGCTCGTAAATGCTCGTTTGTATTTAGGTAAATTCCAGTCGCATCTGCCATTAATTGTTTGAAAATAGTTGGGAATTGTTGCAGCCAATAAACCGTTTTTATTCCAGAAGTTTCAAATGCTGCTTGTTTTGTCAATTTTTCTCCTTCCCAAACTGCAATATGGTCATTGGTTTCTTTTAAAAATAAAATTTCCCTATGTGCTTCATTGGAACAACTTGGAAACAATACCAATATCGATTCTTCTTGATCTACACCAGTCAGACTTAATATATCGCGGTGCTGTTGAAAAGGCATGGTACTATCCGCACTAATTGGAAAGATATCATTGGAATTGAAAATAGCAAGTGTATGACCTACCATTTTTTCAATGAATTGTTTTCTGTTTTTTACATACAGCGAGTTATTGATTCTGTCGTATTTCATAAGGTCCGAAAATTTATTGCCACTAAATTAGGTATTATTGGATAAGAAACAAACCAATCAGTTTTTACTTAAATTTGTTTTTTATTTAAAGAATGAAGATTTTTTACGGACTTGAGGGGGTAGAATCGATTAAAAAACCGATAATCACAATCGGTACTTTTGATGGAGTGCATATTGGGCATCAAAAGATTTTAGATGCGATTGTGAAAAAAGCACAATTATTAGGTGGAGAATCTGTCTTGTTGACGTTTTCACCGCATCCTCGTATGGTCCTATTTCCTGATTCACATCAGTTAAAATTGATTCAGACAGAGAACGAAAAAATTAATAAACTCTCCGAAACAGGTTTAGAAAATCTAATTATATTTCCCTTTACTTTCGAGTTTTCTCGACTAACCGCAATGGAATTTGTTAGAGATATTCTCGTGAACAAATTAAATATTCATACGATTATTATAGGGTATGATCATCAATTTGGAAGAAATAGAGAGGGTAATATTCAATATTTGAAGGATATTTCTTCTACTTATGAATTTGAAGCAATTGAGATACCTGCAAAGGAAATAGATGAGATTAACATTAGTTCCACTAAAATTCGAAAAGCTATTGAAAATGGTGATATCGAACGTGCTAATTTGTTTTTGGGTGCGAAATTTGAGTTAAATGGAACAGTGATAAAAGGAGCTCAAATCGGTAGGGAAATTGGTTTTCCAACCGCGAATGTTTTGATTGAAGATCCAATAAAGATTCTTCCAGCAAATGGCGTTTATGTTGTAGCTGTTTCTTTGGGTGGAGTAAGGTTAAAAGGGGTTATGAACATTGGATTTCGACCAACTATTGACACATCATTGAGGAAGCAAATAGAAATTCATATATTTGATTTTAAAAGTGATATTTACGGGCAGCAATTAAGGGTAGAACTTCTAACAAGACTTAGAGATGAGATTAAATTTGAAAATAAGGAATTCTTGGTCAAACAAATTCAACAGGATGTGTCTATGGCTCATGATTTTTTTGCTCTCAATTGAATTAACACCCGCTTACACTCAAACGACTGATTTTCCAATTTATAAATGGGAAGAAGTATTACAAGCTAATCCAGATACCATTTTTGGTTTGTCATTTAGTAAAGAGAAACGAGCGGAGTTACCGGTGGAACTTTCTCGATTTACCCGTTTGCGCTTGTTGGATATTTCTAAAAATAAATTCAAAGACTTACCTGATTTTTTAGATTCATTGAAGAAATTAGAAGTATTCATAGGGTCGAAAAATGATTTTGATATTTTTCCTCTGATCCTTACCCGTATTGAGCCCTTGAAAAAAATTATTCTTAATCGCAATGGCATCGAACAAGTACCCGAATTGATTCATATGTGCAAAAAGTTGCAAAAACTTGATTTATCGGATAATCCAATTGGAAGCTTGCCTATATCTTTTTTTTCTTTGGAAAATTTGAAAGTCGTGGATCTAACCGGTGTTCGATTTGGACCACGCTATCAAACCTACATAAAGAATATGCG
>CAIUSK010000572.1 GCA_903901805.1 uncultured Flavobacteriales bacterium | reverse complement strand
TCCGGTTATTCGAACTGGGCTTTACTCCTATTGCAACTCATTGATTCCATGGAAGAAATTGAAATAGTTGGTCCGAACGCACATAAAATCAGACAAAAAACGAACAAAAAGTTCAAAACAGGAACAATTTATTCTGGAGGTACTCATTTTTCGCTCCCCATTCTGAAAGAAAAGCAAGTACTAACCAATAAAACCATTTTATACCGGTGTAAAGGAAAAATGTGTGATGCGCCTCAAGAATTTGAATGAATTATTGTGTTAGATAAATAATCTCGAAGTAAATAGGCATACCAAGTGTTATATTCATTGGAAAAGTTACCCCAAGAGCCATGGGGATATACAATCCAGGATCTGCTTTAGGAGCAACCAGCCTCATAGCTGCAGGAACTGCTATGTAGGAAGCGCTCGCTGCGAGAATGGATAATATAAATCGATTTCCATCCGAAGTTAAAAAAAACTGACTAACAAAAGCCACTAAAGTACCGTTAATTAAAGGAATTAGTATAGCAAAGAATAATACAAACAATCCATTGTTTCGAAAGGCAGAAAATCGTTTTGCCGTGGTAATTCCCATTTCCAATAAAAACAACGCCAAAAATCCTTTAAAAATATCAGTTGTAAACGGCTTGATATCCATTGCTTGTTTATCGTTAGAAATATACCCAATCAATAAGCTTCCAAAAATCATCAATACACTACCGTTCGTTAAAGAATGCCGCAGGGTACTTTTCATTGACATCGGATTATTTTCCTCCGTATTAAATCGATTAATTAAATAAACACCCACAATAATCGCAGGAAACTCCATTAATGCCATTACCGCAACCATATGACCACCGAAGGGGATGTTTTGATATTCCAAAAAAGAAGTGGCAGCTATAAATGTAACAGCACTCACAGAACCATAAGCGGCAGCAATTGCTCCGGCATTGGCTGTATCAAGTTTTGTTTTTAAAATATAAAATGTGTAGAGTGGAATTATTGAAGCCAGGATTAACCCGCTTAACAAAGCAAAATAAACCTCATTACTAAATTCGGTGTGAACTAGTTCTTGTCCCCCTTTGAATCCAATTGAGAACAACAAGTACAACGAAATAAATTTAAATGAAGACTCCGGAACCTCTAAATCGCTTTTAACATAAGCTGCAAACATACCTAGGACAAAAAACAATAAGGTTGGGTTGGTTAAATTTGATACTAAAATTTCAATATTCATTATGACTTATTTTGTTGAATTATACTTGTTTTTTGGGTCTTCTTGTTTGTCATTTATAGCCAATTTGGGCTCTTTTGACCCTCTTTGGAAAGACATGATGTATAAAATCAGTTTCTTTAAATAAACTGTATCCATTATTATCCTGGTCAAAGGAATTAGCTGAGTTACTTGTTTGATTGGTTTTTATAGATTTATTCAATTAATCCCTTAACTGAAATAGTGGATTGAATAACAAGGTTCATTTCTTTTTCTTGCGCCTCTGCCAATAGTTCTCGAACTTTAATAAGTTCCGTTTTTAATTGAGAAATTCTTTTTACTGCCATTTCGTCCTCTTTACCAACCGTTTCGAAGGAAGTCATATTCTTTATGTTATGGAAATTGATCTTCGAAGTGAATGCATTCATTAAAATTTCTCGAGCTTCTTCAGGAGTGAATGTGCCCTCAATCAAGGTAAGTTTATTGTTCATATTTTTTTACGTTTACTGGTTAAATTTTGATAGGTAATTACTCCAAAGATGATAGATCCACCAATAAATAGGTCTGAATATATAGTTCCGTGAAACAGAACATTCAGTGTAAAAAACAGAAATGTCATCAAGAG
>CAIUSK010000571.1 GCA_903901805.1 uncultured Flavobacteriales bacterium | reverse complement strand
CGTAAAAAAAACAACATCTGCGGCAATTATTCGATTTAGGTATTCATCAGAAATAGCATCTTCTCTTTTTTGGATATTCATTACCTCAACATTTTGGGCACCCAAAAAACTAAACGCTTTTGCATATTCAGGACCAACAATTTCAGGGATTTTTGAGGCGGTTGGAATAATTTCAATCCTTGAATCAGTTCCTTTGATTGATTCATTTATGATTCTTTTTAAAATTCCTTTCTCAAAGAAATTCAAATTATTTTCCACCTGTGATTCAAAATCACTTTCTGTAAAACTTCCTTTGTCTACAGCCCCCCCAATAATAATTAGCTTTCCTTTAGGTTTCATAAAAGCAAAAATAAAGTTATTTGTTATCTATTAAAGTGCGTGTTGAGTTGAATTATTAACAATTTTATAATTGGTTACATAAAAGCACTTGAAAAAGTAATGGTGGCTACAAATAACTCAGTATCATTTGTTTAAAATTGTCAAAAGGGTCTTTGAACTTTTTTTGGCGAAAAATGTTTGAACAATTATATAAATTTTGATTGTAATAATGTAATTTAACGCCCTAAACTATAAACTATGAGAAAACTAATTACTTTTTGCTTTATGTTAGGTTCCTTGTCCTTATTCGGTCAGGAATCTCAATTTATGGGATATGTTACTCCTACAGTGAGTAATTTAATTCCAGCTTCAAAAAATCAAGTAGAACCGAAGAATCAGGTAATAAAACCTAATTTTAAGGGTAGAGAATTGATTGAGGTTGATAATACAAACACACACAATCCTGATTGGGTTTGGCAACAGCACCAAAATACTGAAAAAATTGCGGCTGCAACCGTTGTTTGGCAGTTTCAAGGATTAGGTACAAACCTTTCTCCTCCTGATCCTACGGTGGATGCTGATAGTAGTGTGGCTATTCAATCAACAAACTCCAACGGCGGTTCTGTTTATCGAATTTTTAACAAAAATACAGGAGCAACTATCGCAAGCTCACTTACCATGCAAACTCTTGGCGGGTCTGCAGGTGCTGGTGATCCAATTGTATTATATTATAAACCGGCAAGACGTTGGTTTTTGATGGAGTTCTCAAGTACGGGAAACAAATTAATTGTACATGTTTCTCAAACCAGTAATCCACAAGGTGCATATTATACCTATTCATACACCTGCACTTCTTTTCCTGATTATCCAAAATGGAGTTTTTGTCAAGCGTCTGATGCATTTCTTGTAACTACTAACCAAGGTGGTCCTCCAACTACGTATGCTATGAAATTGAGTACATTATTAACCGGAGGAACTTCTCCTTTTATTAAAATTGCTATTGGTTACTCTTTAAACGGTTTTGGTTTTCAATCTATTACACCAGTAGATTTAGAAGGAGACAATGCAGCACCTGCAGGAATGAAACCACTTTTTGTAAGACATAGAGATGATGAGTCTCATTCCAACGGTACACCAGACAATGCTACAAATGATTGGATTGAATTGTGGGAAATGACAATAAATTGGACAGCAAGCACTGCAACGGTAACAAAGATTCAAGATATTTCCATTGCTGAGATCGATTCTAAATTATGCGGTTTGACAAGTTTTGCTTGTATTAAGCAACCTGGTACAACTAACACTTTAGATCCACTAAGGGAAACGGTAATGTACAAAGCACCTATGAGGGTGTTTGACACGCATCAATCAATGGTTTTGGCATTATCAACTGATGTTGATGGAGCCGATCGTTCAGGAGTGCGTTGGATTGAGTTAAGAAGAGCATCAGGAGTAACCACCGCAACATGGACTAAATATCAAGAAGGAACATATGCTCCGGGTACAGGTACGAGTAGATGGATGCCTGCTATAAATATAGATAAGAATGGTAATATCATCATGGCTTATTCCACATCAAGCAATACTACAGGGGATTTTCCTTCTCTAAAATTAACCGGTCGAAAACCATGTGATCCACTTGGAACAATGACGGTGCCAGAAACAACAATCATTGCTGGTACATCTTCAAAAACAGGAGATACAAGATGGGGAGATTATCACCATATGAGTATAGATGATTTTGATGGAGTTACTTTTTATTTTACGGGGGTATATCACAATTCAAGTACAAAATCGAATGTGAGTGCTATACGAATGAATCCAGATGCAAAAGACGCTTCAATATCTGCCATTTTTCAAGTTACTCCTGGAGGAATTTGTGG
>CAIUSK010000570.1 GCA_903901805.1 uncultured Flavobacteriales bacterium | reverse complement strand
GTTAATTCGGATGCATGTAAATGCAATCGACTGTTTCTGAGTCCATAAAGGTCATCTCCAACGATGGGACAATTCAACCCTAAGTGATGAGCGGCATGTACCCTGAGTTGATGAGTTCGTCCAGTAATTGGTTTAAATTCAATCAAGGTTCTTCCATTTTTTTGTTCTAAAACTCTGTAAAGGGATCTCGATTTTTTTCCAATTTCAAAACACACTTTTTGTTTCGGTCGATCTGTGATGTCACCAATAAGTGGCAAATTAACCTCCCCTTCAAGATGGTGCAATTCCCCTTCAAGAAGCGCTACGTATTTTTTGTTAATGGAACGTTTGATGAATTGATGCTGTAGATGCTTGTGAACTTCTTTCGTTTTTGCCGCAACGAGAATTCCGGATGTTGACATATCCAAGCGATGGAGTAGGAGTGGACCTGTTGCGTCAGGATAAAGTTGTTGTAATCGAGTGAGAACAGAATTCGTTAATCGTTTACCCGGGACAGATAGGAATTCGGCGGGTTTATCAACGGCTACAATCCATTCGTCTTCAAATAGTATAGAGAGTTCAGTGATCTCAGCTTGCTGATTGAGTGGGTTTGCCTCAACTTTACTGGCACTTAACATATGATTTAAAATCGGTTCACATTTACCTCGGCATGCGCTATAAAATTGCTTATGAACTCTGATTTCTGAATCTGGTGACATACCCCACCAAAATTCAGCCATACAAATGGGAGTCAAATCGTATTTAAATGCATATTGAAAAAGCTTGGGTGCTGCACATTCCCCGGCGCCTGCTGGCGGTTTATCAAAAACAGTTTCTTGAAAAATAGCCAACAAACTTTTTTCTTCCTTTTTTTGATTGATGAATGTATAATGTTCAAATATCTTTTTTTGTAATTCGTTAGATTTTTGTTTTCTAAGTATTTTTAAATCAGTTAGTTCTGTTTCTTGTGGTTCAAATTGGTTTTTTAATTCGGTGAGCTTTTCTTGAGATTGAATGGTTAAGAATTTAAATTCAAGTTGTTGTGAAATACTTTCTTTTTTTAACTGTTCAATTAATAATTGATAGTGTTCAGCAGGTAAATTAGTTACTTCTCTAGTCCGTTGATGATCTCTTTCTTTCTTTTTTACTTTTAAATAGGTTCGAAATTCCGAGAGTGTTTTTTCTCTATTCACACTAAAATTGTCGTGATTTACTTTTTGTTCGATGTAAAAAGTATCCGTTTCAATTTCTTCAATTCGGGCATTTAATTTATTTATGATTGCTTCTTCTTGTTTAAAGAAACCATCCTTTTCCAAAATATCAAAAACGGGTGGTACAAAACCGGGTTGAATATTACTGTCTGCTAGTTTACCCGAAAAAGCTTTTAAATAACCTATTTCACCTAACTTATTTTGAACAATTAATACGCCAAACATTTTTCCTACAGCTCCATTCCGCTCAGCGTTTTCTATTCCGAAATTGTGTGAAAAATTATTTTCAGTTAATGTTTTTTGTAATTCTTCAGCAGCATAAACAGCTATGCTGGTTGGTTCATAAAAGAATGGAAAATCTAGTTTCTCAGGCAGTGGAAATTTATCAGTGTATGGCTGCAGTGGTATAAAACAGGTTGGATTTTTCATCAAAGACAAAAGTAAGACTAAGTATCAATATTTGTGAATATCACAGTTAGAAAATTGATTCAATGATTTTACCATATTAGCGCTGATTGAAATGAAAAAATAGTCTTTTATTTGACCCTTGTAATATTCAATACGGACTGTGTCTTTCAGTAATCTTAGAAATTACGAAACAATCAAATTGTTAATGAATACTTCTTAACTAAAATTGAACTAATTTTAATCGTTTATTGTTATTAGGTAGCTGAATTTCAATCAAATAATTACCCTGACCAAGTGATGATAGGTTGATTTTTTTATTTGAGTTGTAAACTGTTTCATAAACCACTTTTCCAAACATGTCATAAACAAGGATGGGCGAAAAATCAGGTGTATTCGTTAGACTGAAAATGCCGTTAGATGGGTTTGGAACAATCAAAATTTCATTGTTTTCATTGTTTTCAGTTAGTTCCAGGGCATTATCCTGAACGATAGATCCATTTTGATTGATTACCCAATTTATTGGATCAATAATTACCGTGGATGTAGTGCTCAACGTACCAAGATTATTCACCGAAAACAGTTGTGAATTTGAGTTTATATCAAAACGAATAATTGTATCAGAAAGACCTATTCGATTGAATTTTAAATCAATAGGATTTGTAAAAGTGGGAGTTAGTGATGGTTTAGAAGCAGTATGTGAAATTTCAACTAGAGCATCCGATCCAACTTGTTCCCAACGAATGGAGTAGGTGGGATACCCCTCACCAAAATACCACTGTTCAAAGTAGCTATCTAAGTTGATTCCAGTATATGCGCCAATAAAATTCTTCAAGTCAACTCCCGTTGCTGTACTGTCCTTGTATGCAATTTGAAATGCTCGCAACGATTCAAAAAACAAACTGTCATTATCAATAATATATCGAATGGTATGAACTATTCCTGCTCCTTTGTCATACGTTAAGCGTCCACTAAAAATTCGGGCTTCATTCAAACTATCCAAAACCCAGACGCTTCCGCCATTTTGAGTCATGACATTTGTATGAACATCAAGCATATGTTGGTTTTTTTCAGTTGGGTACAAATTTTCAAGCATCAAATACTCGCTGTAGGATGCAAAACCTTCATTGATCCAGATATCACACCAGGAAGCACAAGTAACAGAATTACCCCACCATTGATGCCCCAACTCATGCGATGTAAGCGTTTTTTCAAAAAAACCTTGTGTGGTCATCGTTTGATGTTCCATTCCCCCTGATATTGGGGCCATACAATGACCATATTTTTCATCTTCAAACGGATAGGGGGCCGTATAAATCATAGAACAATTCAATAAAATCTGCCGTTTCGTTTATTTGATTCAGAAAATTTGGCAACGTTTGCGGGTTATCATAAATGAAATTTTGAATTAATATCGGCTGAGGAGCGCCAGCAGGGTTGGCATAAAAGGAATAATCAACATATTTTGCTACGGCAACAGAAATCAAATAATAGTCAATCGGATGCCTGTGTTCCCAATTAAAGGTTAAAAAACCATTGCCCAAGGTATCAACACTGGTTAATATTCCGTTTGACCCTGCCTTGCAAGTATCAGGAACAGTGATACTTACAAATGAACTATCCGCTTTATCTGTTAAACTTTGTTTGCAAGGAAACCATTCAAATGCCGAAAATGGTTCAGACAAAGACCAAACAACTCGATTTCCCCAGCTGGGTGAATCATCAGCCGTCATTCCACTTCCTCCTAATGGATTGGTTTGAGCAGTTGGAGGTGTTCCAAAATAATCAATTTCCAACGAAAAGGATTGTCCAATGGCAGCATAAACAGGAACCTTTACGGCACTAGCAGATCGAGTAAATGGCACACTTGTTCCGTTTAATCTGATTTCGCTAATAGTTAAGGTTGGGAATAATTCGAAAATTGCAGAATCTATAGTGGTTTTAGCACGAGCATCAATTCTTCCCGTTCCAGATAAATAAGTGGAGGTGTTGGTCATATTGAGATTTAACCCATAAAAATGCACATCGTAATTTTCTGTTTCCGCAATTTGTGACACAGTTAAGGTGGCGCTTTTCAAAAGTTGATGTCCAAACCTATCTCTTTTGGAACATTTTTTTGAGTTTTCTTGACCGAAAATAGGATTAAACAACGTAACTAAAAGTGTGTAAAAAAGAATATTTTTCATGAAAAATGGTTTAGATCAAAAATACAACAATTAAGGAATAACAGTTGTTTTGGGTTCATCTATTTTCCAAACAATAATTCTGGAATCATCGGAACAAGAAACAAGTAGTTTGTCTCCAAATAAAATCAAACTATTAACAGAATTTTTATGTCCACCCGTTTTTAACTCTAACTTCTGAATCACGTTCATCGTGGAAACGCACCAAATTTTAATTGTTTTATCGCGGCTACAGGTAGCGAAGTATTGGTCATTGATGTTTATAATTGAATAAATCGCTCCTTTATGGGCTGGGATTTTCGAAGTAATTGAATTATTCTTCAAATCAACTAGATACAAGTAACCGTCATATCCACCCACAAAACAATAATCAACGATAGATAAAAAAGATTGTATTCCATCAGAATTAATGGATAGTGATTGAATTTCGTTGAAATAGGTTGTTTCAAAAATACGGATTTTTCCATCTTTAGAAATAACAACTATTTTTTTTCCATCATCCAACAATTCAATGGCACGTATTTTATTACAATTTAGCGGAATTTGAAGTTCAAGTTGAAAAGTAGAACCATCCCAGATACATAAATTACCTGCAGAATCTCCTGTATAAACATGATTTTTTAAAAGATTATCTTGAATAGCGAAAATTGCTGATTTATGGTGTTGTATAAACTTTATTTCTTCTCGATTATCTGTATTTATGATATGAAAGTCACCATTCGAACAACCAATATAGAGCAAGGGAAAAGATTTGCTGTGAAATATGTTAAAAGCAGCTGATTGAAGTTTAACAGCAAACGCATCTTGTTTTAGTGAAGAAATATCCCACCTGGCAACCCATTTATCTCCGCCACTTGAGTAGACAAATTTATTAGACTGTGAAATAGAATAAACGGGACCTGAATGATCCGAAAATTCGATTAGTTTTGAGAATTTCATTCGGAAAGATCAACCAAGTCAGTAAGAGTTGGATGCAGCAATAATTGCGGATTAATGGTGAACAATTCTTTCGATTTTATAGGGTCATTATCCACGCAAATAATAAATAAAGCTACAGCTTCTTGTTGATTGCCAAGCATCCAAAGTAAATTTACCTCCCACAACCAAGATTCTGTCTCTTGTCCATTCTCTAAATTAAATGCATGGATGAATTGTTGACTTTGAATTATGTCTATTTTCGAAAAAACTTCCATATACGCATTCAAACATTCCATATCGGATGAATCTAAATCAATTGATTTTTTCAAAAATTCAATCCCCAACGTTAGTTCTCCAATTTTAACATAAGCGGAGCCAATGAGTTGATTGATTACCGGGTTGGTGGGTTCCAAGTCTAATGCCTTGTGCATTAATACGATTCCTTCTTTACTGCGGCCTTGTAAATCCTCTAAAATCCCTAGTCCCAACCATGGTTCTGAAAACTCCGGGGATAATTCTATACTTCTTGTATAACAATCTTTACTAAGTTCGTATTCATGTATGTTTTCGTAGGATTCTCCCAAATAACATAACGCTAAGGGGTCTTCTCCGTCTAATGAAATACATTTGTTGAAATTCTCAATTGCTTGATTAAATTTGTCAGAAGATAAATAAGCATTTCCAAGATTAAAATAAGCAGAGCCTGCATTTTCATTGATTATTAAGCAGTAATCAAATGCCCAAATCGCTTTTTCATAATTTTCATTTCTCAAATAGAAGCTACCAAGTTGATACCACGCTAAATAGGAATAAGGATTTTCATCAACGAACAACGAAATTTGTTCGATACCCGCCTCAAATTCATTTATTTTCTCATAGCAATAGCACATTTCAGAAAATGCAAACTCATTTTTTGGATTATGTTCTAGGCCTTGTTTTAAAATGTGTATCGCACCAGAATAGTCATTTATATTTTCGTATTCTACCGCTAAATCAACATAGATTTCATCTTTTTCAAACTCTTCGCAAATAACCAACGCTTGCTTATATAATTTTATAGCATTTTTTGAATCACGAATTTGACTGTGCAATGCTGCTTTTGTAAGTAATAACTCACTTTGATATGATTCCAAATCCTCAATTTGATTTACCAATTCTAGGGCATCGGATATTAATCCAAGTCCTGCCATAGACTGTGCTTTTCGAAGGTTAAAAACTTGGTAATGTGGTAATTGATTGATTCCAAATTCAGCTGCAACTTTCGCTTTGCTATAATTCGAATTAAATAAATAATAATCAATGATTGATTCAATTCGATCACCATCAATAAATCCGATCTCCTCTCCTTGCAAATGCTTTTCGAAGCGCTCAATATCAGTGCTTAATTCTTTTCCTGAAAATTCTTCTTCGTCGTCAAACATTCGATTTATTTTTCAATAAAATTACTTGAATTCAATTTTTACAGCTAATAATTTGGCGATGGTTTTTCCACAAAACACGCAATTTATTAACGAAAACACATTTATTCCCAATGAGTAACATTTCCAGATTCGATATTCCAAGTATATTCTGTAATGGTCGCTCCATTTTTAGTATAGGTAGTAACTGAACTTGGCGACTCATGTCGGAGATAGACATCTGCATTATTTTTTTCGTCAATTTTTACTCGTCGGGTAATTAACACTTGAGTCTTTCCTTTTTCACCTTTACTAAATACTCCTTGTGTCACTCCTTTTTCATAGGGAATCCCTTTATTATTAACTAATCCACTTCCCGTTGTTTTAATGGGTTCGGATTGTCTATGTTTATCTAATGATTTTAAATTATCGGCAACAAGTTGAGCATTGTTATTTGAAGCATCAGTCCTACTCACTTTTGCAATTTGCGCCAAACTATCGTATTTTTTTTGATCATTAGTAATCAGTTCAATACGTTTTTCGTTTCCTTTGTTATTTTCTTCCCGAAATTTCAGACGCTTACTTGCTGAGGAATCAATATCATCATTAATTAAATCCACCCGATCTTTGTTTGTTTTATTAATGCTAGCAAGGTCTTTTTCTATTTTTTTATTGGATTCTTTAACTTCTTCGGCAATCGTATTTTTTTTATCAGTTGCGGATTTTATTACTTCATCTCGCTGACTTAAGTATTCCTTGCGATTTTGATCAATGGATTGAATGGATTTTTCCTTTTCTTTTTCCATTTTAACTTGACTACTATCGATGGATTTTTGATTCTGACTAATGCCTTGTATGATAATCTTTTCTCGACGTTGATTTTCTTGAATCATTGTGTCCTTATTCCTTTCAAATTCAACATATGGAGCATTCCTCTCATCTGAATAGGTTTTCATCATTTGATCTCTCCCTGTTTTATAGTCGATTGGATCACCTAAATCATCTAATCTAGCTCCATTTGAAACAGTGGAAGAGGAAGATTTAATTCCTTTTTTACCATTTTCTGCATCCAATTTTATTTTTTCCAATTCTTGTTTTTCAGTACCTACAAATAAACTCATGTTCGATTGAATAAAAAATAGTCCTTTGTCTGCTTCAATAATTGCATCCTCCCATTTTTCAGAAGAAATATGATTGCCACCATTAATTATTGTTTCCAAAACAGTAACTTTTGTTGTGAGCTGTTTTATTTTAGGATTATTCTGCTTGCTTTTTAAAGGTTGACTGGATAATATAGTTTTAACCTTTCCCAAGTCTTTATCCAGCAATGCTTTTTCTGCTTTTGCTAACTGGTCGTTAAACGCCTCATTATTCCCTTGTGCATGAAACGCATTTATGCCGAATATAAAAAGTGAAAAGCAAATGATTAATCGCGTCATGGTTGATGTTTAAGTGAATCAAATTATCTTTGGAATAATTAATAACAAATTTCCTTAAAAAAGTTAACTTAAACAAAAAATGTTGCAACTAAATCAATTAAGTTTTTGGGAAAGAAAAGCATTCTTCGATGGAATTGATTTTACAATCATTGGTGCTGGAATTGTTGGCTATACAACGGCCATTCAACTGAAAGATAAATACCCTAATTCACGTGTGTTAATCCTTGAAAAAGGTTACCTACCTTCTGGAGCAAGTTCTAAAAATGCTGGTTTTACGTGTTTTGGTAGTCCAACTGAAATTTTCGATGATTTACAAAAATCGAGTGAAGAGAATGTTTGGCAAACAGTCAAAATGCGCTATGATGGATTAACTGAACTATTTAGGATTGTTGGGGGAAGAGATATCGGCTACGAAAAAAATGGTTCTTGGGATTTAATACTTGAAAATGACACTCATCAATTGATTGATAAATCATTTATTCACTACCTCAACGAGAATTGTTCCCGTCTTTTCGGAAAGGATGCTGTATATCAAGAGGATTCGGTTTCACCTTCCAAATTTGGATTTCAAGGGGTAAAAACTAGCTTTTTCAATTCAGAAGAAGGACAAATAGATACAGGAAAATTAATCAAGGCATTGCAGGAGATAGCTACGGAAAAAGGAGTGATTTCACTTTTTGGAATTGAATTGGTTGATTACAAGGAGGAAACAAATCAAGTTAGATTAACAACTTCAATTGGTGAGTTCTATTCAGCAAAATTAATAGTGTGTACGAATGGATTTGCTCGACAGTTTTTAGGAAATGAAGTTTTGCCTGCTCGCGCACAAGTGCTGGTAACAAACGAATTAGTTAATTTACCATTCAAGGGAACTTTCCACATAGATCGAGGGTACTATTATTTCCGGAATGTCGATAATAGAATTTTAATCGGTGGAGGACGTAATCTTGATTTTGAAGGCGAAACAACAACAGAAATTGGCACAACACATTTGATTCAAGAGGCGTTAACGAAAATGTTGGAAGAGATAATTATTCCAGGTAAGAAGTTTGAAGTCGAGTATCAATGGGCAGGAATTATGGGAGTAGGAGAGAATAAGTCGCCGATTATTCGAAAGCAAAGTGAACATGTTGCTTTTGGCGTCCGCATGGGGGGAATGGGAGTAGCAATTGGAAGTTTGGTTGGAAAAAAACTTGCTAATATGTGGGCATAAAAAAAGCTGCCAAAAAATGACAGCTTTAATCTTTTGCTTAACCCTTTAAGTTTAGCTCAATGAAAAACGTTTAAATTCAGTAACTGTTAATCCAGAAGAAGTGTTTTCTAGGAATTGTTCAACAGTCAATTTATCATCACGAATGAATTGTTGACTTAATAAAGTACTTTCTTTAAAGAATTTATTTAATCTTCCTTGAGAAATTTTATCAGCCATTTCAGCTGGTTTTCCTTCCTGGATAGCTAATTCTTTTCCAATTTCTAATTCTCTATCAATAGTATTTTGATCTACTCCAGATTTATCAATAGCAATAGGATTCATTGCAGCTACTTGCATAGCAACTTGACGACCAACTTCATTCATTTCTGAACCATCAGCCGAAAAACCTACTAATGTAGCTAATTGATTTCCTGGGTGATTGTATGCAACAACTTTGGATGCATTTACCACAGCATAATTGGTTAATTCCAATTTTTCACCAATTACACCAATTTGTTCAATGATTTTTTCGTCAACTGTAAGACGATCATCGTAACGTAAAGCTTTCAATGCTTCAGCAGAATCAGGTTTTTGAGATAAAGCTATATCAATCAATGACTGAACAAATGTAACATATCCT
>CAIUSK010000569.1 GCA_903901805.1 uncultured Flavobacteriales bacterium | reverse complement strand
CTATTTGTTTTGTTGTTGTTTTCTTGTGTTGCTTCCGAGAGTTTTACGCAATCTAAGTCTCAAACGGTGCTAAATTCAGTATCTAAAAAAATCAAGGATTTAAAGTCGTTTTATATAGAGTTTAGTGCCAATGTAAAAAACACAAAATCAGGTCTCAATCAAAATCAAACAGGTAAAGGTTGGGTGAAAGGTCAAAAATTTTATGCTTCATATGGTGGTAATACAATTATTTCCAATGGTGTAAAAACTTGGACTGTTGTAAAAGATGGTAAAACAGTTTATATTTCAGACGCTAGCGCAAATGACGATGAAAACATGAATCCTAAAAAATTAATGACCCTATGGGAGACAGGTTTCACAAATACCTACACAAATGAATCAATGTTGAATGGTAAAGCTGTTCATGTAATATCTCTTGCTCCAAAAAGCGCTAAAACCACTTATAAGTCTATTATCTTATATATTTCAAAAGCATCCAATGATTTAACAAAAGCTACGATGACCTCCAAAGACGGTACCGTAATGACGTATTCTGTTACTAAATTCACCTCCAACCCGGCTGTAGAAGAATCTAAATTCATCTACGATCGTAAAAAATTCCCGGGATACAAAGAGGTTAAAGAGTAAATTATAATTCTTTACTTATTCCGAAAGATACACCAAGTCCAAAACTCTTGTGTCTGTAAGAGGATAACTTCCCGTAACCGTTTTGCAATTGATAACGGTATTCTGGTGAGATAAAAACACCAACTCCTTTACTTGTAGTAATACTTAATCCTAAATTGACTAAAACGCTAGTAACAAATGAATTATAATCGTTTTTTGATTTGATTATTTCTGTGCCTTTACTCCCAAGTGTTGTTTCCCATTGCTGATTTTGTCTGTAGGAAAGAAAAAGTTGAGGTAAAATACCAATTCCTCCATAGAATTGAACAAAATTACCAACAATAAAATTCAATTTTAGTGGCATGGCTATGTATTTGTAATAGGTTTGATAACTGAAACTGGTATCCATAGAAAACGCTATATATTCGTATTGTTCACCATTTTGTAGGTAAGAAATACCACCATCCCAAATAATTCTTTTCGTTAAATGTCCCTTCAAGCCTAAGCCAAACGAATACGTTCTTAAAGCTGTTTCATTCGCACGATCTCCAATAATTCCAGGAATAAAATTTTCATTTGGGCTCAATGTTCGATTTACATTTGTCACATTCAAAAAACCATACGCTACGTTTCTATACAATGAATCTTTTATCGGTTTAGAAATGACCTCAATTTGCCCAAATAGTAAACTAACCTTGATAAATAAAGCTAAAAAAATAGTTAGTTTCATGGTGTTCTTTGTTTTTAGTTCGATTACTTAACTTAGGTCAATCAAATAATGATTAATAAAATATAACTTTACAGTATAAAATTAATAAATTATGGAAACAAATTGGAAAATTGACAACATGCATAGCGTAATTGGGTTTAAAGTTCGTCATATGATGATTTCGAATATAACAGGGAGTTTTGGTGATTTCAATGCCGATGCTACTGTGTTAAATGATGACTTTTCTTCAGCAAAATTTAATTTCGAAGCATCAATTGATTCAATAAATACAGGTGTAGCAGACAGAGATGGACATTTAAAATCTGCCGATTTTTTTGACTCAGCATCTTATCCCAAATTAACTTTTCATTCAGAATCGATTACCAAAAAATCAGATTCGGATTTTGAAGTATCGGGTATTATGAGTATTAAAGGTGTTGAAAAGCCAGTTGTTCTTTTAATGGAGTATGCTGGCATTGCTGTTGATCCATATGGCCAAACAAAAGCTGGAATGTCTTTAACAGGAAAAGTAAAAAGAAGTGATTTTGGTTTAACGTGGAATGCGGTAACTGAAGCGGGTAGCATTGTATTGGCTGACGATATTCAGTTAAACTGTGAAATCCAGTTGGTAAAAAATTAATTCAATTGAATTAATATCTCAAGGCATAGCTTAGGTTATGCCTTTTTTTGTTTGTTCTAATACATTTTACCTAGATTTGTAAAATGATGCAACATACTTTTTTAAGAAGGCTAGTCTATTATTTGATTGGGTTTGGAATGGGGATGATTTTGGTTTTGTTTTTTTTTCAAAATCGCGGGTGCAGTTGGTTGCCT
>CAIUSK010000568.1 GCA_903901805.1 uncultured Flavobacteriales bacterium | reverse complement strand
CTGAATTACACCATCGTGTTTGCGAAGTAGCAAATGTATTAGTAAAAAAAGGTATTCGTAAAGGAGATCGGGTTTGTATCTATCTTCCAATGATTCCCGAATTAGCCATTAGCTTATTAGCCTGCGCAAGAATAGGAGCAATTCATTCTGTTGTTTTTGCTGGCTTTTCGGCTGGCGCTTTGGCTTCTCGGATTGAGGATTGTTCTTGTAAAATGGTAATTACATCAGATGGGGGTTATCGCGGGAATAAAATCATCGATTTGAAAGGAATCGTTGACGAAGCTTTGGTGAGTTGTCCCACTGTTGAATCTGTTCTTGTTGTTCAACGGACGATGCAGCCTGTCAAAATAATGGAGGGGAGGGATTTTTGGTTGGAAAATGAAATAGTCGATGTTGCTTCTGATTGTTCGCCTGAACCAATGCAGTCTGAAGACCCGTTATTCATTTTATATACTTCTGGATCAACGGGCAAACCAAAAGGAATGATGCATTCTACCGGTGGTTATATGGTTTATGTCGGATACACATTTCAAAACGTTTTTCAATACCAGCCTACTGATACTTTTTGGTGTACAGCCGATATCGGTTGGATAACAGGTCATTCCTATATTTTGTATGGGCCCTTATTAAATGGTGCAACATCCGTTCTATTCGAAGGTATCCCATCTTATCCTGATTTTGGTCGATTTTGGTCAATTATTGATAAACACCAAGTGACTCAATTTTACACGGCACCTACAGCCATTCGTTCTTTGGCAAAAGAGTCACTAACATGGGTTGAGAAATACGATCTTTCCTCGTTAAAAATTATTGGAAGTGTAGGTGAACCCATCAATGATGAAGCTTGGCAATGGTATTTTGAACATATTGGTAAAACGAATTGTCCAATCGTTGATACATGGTGGCAAACTGAAACGGGAGGTATTTTAATTTCACCCTTACCCGGAATAACAAAACTAAAACCGACTTTTGCAACATTACCACTACCTGGGGTGCAACCAGTTCTGATTAATGCGGAAAAAGAACTGATTCATGAAAATGAGTCTAATGGAAGCTTGTGTATCAAATATCCTTGGCCTGCTATTGCTCGAACTATTTGGGGTGATCATCAACGATATAAGGATACGTATTTTACAGCTTTCCCCGGGTATTATTTCACAGGAGATGGTGCCATAAGGGATATTGATGGTTATTATCGAATAACTGGAAGAGTAGACGATGTTATAATTGTTTCTGGACATAATCTCGGTACAGCGCCAATTGAGGATGCGATAAACGAACATCCTTTTGTTGCTGAATCGGCAATCGTAGGTTTTCCACATGATATTAAAGGAAATGCATTATATGGATTTGTTACCTTGAAAGAAGGGATGGAGATTATTGATGAAAATCAATTAAGAAAAGAAATAAATCAATTTGTTTCTGACCAGATTGGGCCTATTGCGAAGTTGGATAAAATTCAGTTTACTTCTAGTCTTCCGAAAACGAGATCTGGAAAAATTATGCGTCGAATATTACGCAAGATAGCGGAGGGTGACTTTTCAAGTTTTGGTGATATTTCAACACTATTAAATCCTGAAATTGTTGATGAAATTAAAAAACAAGCTCTTTAATAATGAATAAAAATGTAAATTAGTAAACTAAAATATAAGATATGTTCCAAGAAAAGAGATTATTTGATATTCCATATTATCAATTGCAAAACTATCCCAATCCAAATATGTTTGTGACCAAAACTAATGGAAATTGGGAGAGTATGCCCACAAAAGCTTTTTTAGATCAAGCAATGTTGATTTCTCGTGGTTTAATTGCAATGGGTGTTGAACCGGGTGATATGGTTGCAATGGCTTCATCCAATAGAGTTGAATGGAACATTTTTGATATTGCTATTCAGCAAGTTGGTGGAATTGTGGTTCCTTTATATCCTAATATCTCCGTCAATGATTATATCTATATATTTAATGATTGTGCTGCGAAAATTTGCTGTGTGGGAAGTCAAGAATTGTTTGATAAAATCCAGACAATTAGGACAGAAATACCGGCATTGGAACACCTATTTACCTTCGATAAAATTTCTGGAGTCCCAAATTGGACTGAAATTGAAATAAAAGCTGAATTAGTGGAAGAGTCAGTCGTTCAGGCACGCATGGATGTAATTAATCACGAAGATTTGGCAACAATAATATATACCTCTGGAACTACGGGAAATCCTAAAGGAGTTATGTTGTCTCACAAAAATATTCTTTCCAATGTGGAGGCTTGCATTGAACCTATACCTGCAGATCAACATTCTAAAGTGTTGAGTTTCCTTCCAGTTTGCCATATTTATGAGCGCATGCTTCACTATTTGTACATGCATATTGGTTGTTCCATTCATTTTGCAGAATCTATGGAAACAATTGGAGACAATATTAGAGAGGTTAAACCGGATGTTTTTTCAGCTGTTCCTCGATTAATTGAGAAAGTGTACGATAAAATCATTGCTAAGGGAGACGAACTAACTGGAATTAAGAGAAGATTGTTTTTTTGGGCGGTAGATATAGCTGAACGATTCGATAACACGGGTAAAAATTCTTTGTTTTTTACTATTCAATTAGGAATAGCTCGAAAATTAATTTTTTCAAAATGGAAGGAAGCGCTTGGCGGTAATGTTCGTGCAATTGCTTCTGGTAGTGCTGCACTTCAGCCTCGATTAGCGCGCATTTTTCTTGCGGCTGAAATACCAATTCTGGAAGGATATGGTTTAACAGAAACTTCACCAGTGGTATCGGTAAATTCTTTTCAAAAAGGAATTCGAATGGGATGTGTTGGCGCCTTGATTGATGGGGTGGATGTCCAAATAGCAAGTGATGGAGAGATTTTGGTGAAAGGACCAAACGTAATGATGGGTTATTATAAATTACCGGAAGTTACAGCAGAGGCAATAGATTCTGAAGGTTGGTTTCATACTGGAGATATAGGTGAATTTGTGGAAGGAAAATTCTTGAAAATTACGGATCGTAAAAAAGAAATCTTTAAAACTTCTGGAGGTAAATATATTGTACCTCAGGCAATGGAGAATAAATTCAAGGAATCTCGTTTTATTGAGCAGATTATAGTGATTGGTGAAGGAGAGAAATTTCCTGCGGCATTCATTGTTCCTGCATTTTTGTTTCTAAAGGAGTGGGCAATCAGACATGGAAAAGAATTGGAAAATTTATCCAATGAAGAATTAATTGCTCAAGAGGATGTAATCAATCGAATACAGCAAGAAATTGATAGTTTTAATGTTGGATTCGGAAATTGGGAACAGATTAAAAAATTTGTTTTACTACCGAAAGAATTAAGTATTGATAGGGAAGAACTAACGCCAACCTTAAAATTAAAAAGGAAGAACATTTTGAAGCGATATCATCAAGAATACCGTCAAATATATTCAGATTAATTTCAGGGTAATAAATACTACTGTTTACTGATTACTCAATCGAATTTTCTCTATTCTATGTTCTTATCAAAAAAGTTTAGATACGCTCTGTCTATTTCTAGCGGAGTGTTGCTTATTTTAAGTTTTCCTTTCACGGGAGGATTGGCGTTTTTAGGTTTTGTTGCATGGGTTCCTCTTTTATTAGTTGAAAATTCGATTCTACAAGCAAAACTAAGAAGCGGTAAAGTCTTTGT
>CAIUSK010000567.1 GCA_903901805.1 uncultured Flavobacteriales bacterium | reverse complement strand
TTACGCTATTGGTTTCTTTTACCCTGTGGTAGCGAAAGGGCAGGCTCGAATTAGAACTCAAATTTCAGCAGCACACACAATTGCCGATTTAGATAAAGCGATTGCAGCTTTTATTAAAGTGGGAAAAGAATTAAACGTGATTTCCAGTCAATGAATGCAAACAATTAGTAACTTTGTGTGTTAAATTTAGAGTGAAAGAAAAAAGAAGTAAATATATAATTCTATTATTCGTTGTTGTATTTATATGGCAAATCATCGGTATTTCCTTAATATCAATTCACACACTTTCAAAAACAACTAATTATCAAGTTGAAAATCAATCTTTTTCAGACAAAGAAACCAAACATTCCGAGATTTATTCATTAGAATTTGCAAATATGGTTGCAGAAGAAACAGATGAATTATTCGAACTTGAACTTGATAAGCCCTATACAGATGAAAATTCATGGGATTTTTCAAAGCGTACACGCTTCAACCTTACTAGCAGATTGTATAAAAACACTTTTATAGACTTACCTTATAGCCCACCCGAATTGACTGTTTAACAAAATCAATGTTAAACTTTTAAGTCAATTTAAATATGAAAATTAATTTTAAAAATTGGCAGGAAGATCTTCCTGCTGGTTTAGTCGTTTTTTTGGTAGCATTACCATTATGTCTTGGTGTAGGATTAGCATCTACAAATCTTCCTGAAATAACTGGGCTGCCCAATTTATTTACCGGAATAATAGCTGGGATTATTGGTGGGACAATTGTCGGCTTTTTTAGTCAATCAAGGCTGGGAGTTTCTGGTCCTGCTGCAGGGCTAATTTCAATAATTCTATCAGCAATTACATTACTTGGAAGTTATGAAGCCTTTCTTGTATCCGTAGTTCTCTCTGGTGTAATCCAAATTATTGCTGGTTTCTTAAACGCTGGTATAATAAGTAATTACTTCCCAACATCCGTAATAAAGGGAATGTTGGCGGCGATAGGAATAACATTAATTCTTAAAGAAATCCCACATGTTGTTGGATATGACGCAGATTTCTTTGGTGATGAATCCTTTTTTCAACCAGATGGACATAACACCTTGTCTGAATTATTATATGCTTTTAATTCCATTTTACCAGGCTCCCTGTTTGTTGGTGTAACTTCCATTTTTCTCTTGGTATTGTTAGAAAAGGAATATTTCAAGAAACTCCGATTCTTCCAACTCATCCCATCACCTTTATTAGTAGTTGTTACAGGTATAGCAATGAATTTTTTCTTCTCACTATTTATTCCTGAATTGAAAATTTCTGAAAAGCATTTAGTACAATTACCAGTGGCAAATAACTTGGATGAGTTTTTTAAATTTTTCACTTTTCCGAATTTTCAAGCCCTGACTAATCCAAATGTGTACATGATTGCCTTTACTTTAGCTTTGGTGGGTAGTCTTGAAACCCTTTTAAGCGTGGATGCTACAGACAAGTTGGATCCAGAAAAACCCACTACACCAACTAATAGAGAATTAAAAGCGCAAGGGATAGGGAATATGTTTAGTGGTATGCTTGGCGGACTCCCTGTAACTCAAGTTATTGTTAGAAGTTCAGCGAATATTAATGCTGGTGGAAAATCAAATCTATCCACTATTTTTCATGGTGTTCTATTGTTGTTAGCCGTATTATTATTTCCAACAATTTTGAATTTTATACCCCTTGCCACCCTGGCAGGTATTTTAATTATAGTTGGGTATAAACTAGCAAAAATATCGCTTTTCAAGCAGATGATAGGATATGGAAAGGAACAATCTATTCCGTTTCTTGCAACCATAATAGGGATTCTATTCACAGACTTATTAAGAGGAATAGCAATAGGAATTTGTGTTTCCATTTTTTATGTTCTAAAGAAAAATCTAAAAAATAATTTCACTAAAAAAACGAATCAAAATAAAGAAATTGAAATTACCCTTGCTGAAGAAATTACATTTCTAAATAAAGGAACTATAATGTCTGAACTTAACAGCATTGAACCCAATTCTGCTATAACCATTAATGGTTCTAATTGTCAAAACATTGATTTTGATGTTTTGGAGTTTCTGAGAGAATTCGTGCATGTAACCTCAAAGAATAAAAATATCAAGGTCACAATTATAGGGATTAAGGAATTTGAAAAAAAATAATTAAAACGAAACAACATGGAAAAATATTACAACAAAATGTTAGAGAATAATAAGAAATGGGTGACTTCCAAATTGGAAAAAGATCCCGATTATTTTTTAAAATTATCAAAAGGTCAACAGCCACCTGTATTATGGATTGGATGTTCAGATAGCCGGGTACCTGCAAATGAAATTATAGGTGCAGAGCCGGGAGAGGTTTTTGTTCATCGTAACATTGCAAACATGGTTGTTCATAGTGATATGAACCTTTTAAGTGTGTTAGACTATGCAGTTAATGTATTGAAAGTTAAACATGTTATTGTTTGCGGACATTATGGGTGTGGTGGCGTTCAGGCGGCAATGACAAATAAACACATTGGATTAATTGATAACTGGATTAGACATATCAAAGATGTTTATCGCTTTCATAGTTCGGAATTGAACTCTATTGTTGATGAAACAGCGCGTTTTAATCGTTTTGTGGAGCTCAATGTTGTGGAACAAGTTTTGGACTTAGCTAAAACTTCAATCGTTCAAGGAGCTTGGGAGAAAAATCAAGATTTACACGTTCATGGTTGGGTATATGATGTTGCTGATGGGTTGATTAATGATCTTGGAATTTCAATAAAAAACGATGAGACCCTTGCAGATGTATATAAATTAGATTTATAAAAAAAACGGCTTCAATTTGTGGCCGTTTATTTAGGACTAGTCAATATTTTGATAAAGCGAGTTAATTTATGGTATAAACGTTTCCATTGACAGTTACTGTGAACGTATAATCACAGGTACCTTGACCATAATCAACAATACGCACCGGTTTATTTTGAGGAGTTAATTCTAATATTCCACTCACTGGGAATCCACACCCAACATTGATGCGTAATGGACTCGTAGTTTGAACAATATAGCCTCCACCCGAAGAAAAAGAACCCGTTGCCGTTCCTGAAATTTCATATTGATCATCGAAACGATT
>CAIUSK010000566.1 GCA_903901805.1 uncultured Flavobacteriales bacterium | reverse complement strand
TTCCTGCTGGAATTCAAGATATGATTTCCTCATTTTATTATGCTCGCACAATGAATTTCACCAACATGAAAGCTGGAAAAGTATTTCAATTCAAGTGTTTCATGGATGATGAAATTTGGCCATTGAAAATTAAATATGTGGGCGATGAAATCATTAAGATTAAGTCGGGAAAATACAAATGCCATAAATTTGTTCCGGTTGTTCAAACTGGTCGCGTATTTAAAAGTGAAAAAGATTTAAATTTTTGGATTACTGCGGATGCTAACAAAATACCGATTCTAGTAAAAGCAAAAATACCGGTAGGATATGTTAAATTACATTTAACCGATTACAAAGGGTTGAAAAACGATTTTAGAAGTAAGCAGCCCAAGTAAGAAAACACACACCTTAGTATGGATAAGTAAAAATGAAAATGTTAACTTTTAAAAGAGTTTAAGTTATTATTGTACTTAGTTAATCAATTCAAAATCGTTTTTACTTGAGTCCTACTATTTTCAACTGGTTGCTTTGTATCATTTCCACTATTACTTTTGTAAAAGATGGATTGGCGCAGCAAGATGGAAATCTATTACCCGCCGAACGTGCCTGTTTGTTTCATATTGTTCAGAAAAGCCCCGCACTACAGTACAATTTCGGTCGATGCTTTGAATATAGTGGTCCAGCGGTATCTTTTTCTGATGGAAAAATCAACTACGATTCAATTGAACAAATAATCATTAATCATCCGGAATATCTATTTATTCGGAAATCAGAAATAGGAAAAGGTCCAATGGGTTTATTAGCTGAGGCAGCGAATAAGATGGCTGTTTTGGAGTTAAATAAAATTTTACTTGAAAAACGTGAATCATTCATAAAAAATAAACCTTTTGAAAATTCTCGTTACGTTGAATTTGAAAATACATTAATTTCCGAATTACCGGAAGTTGCGCTCACAAAAAACGGAGTTAAAACTACTCCCAATAAGGAACTTTATTTTTTCACTGATCCGGCAAGAACATTTAAAGATAAAGTCCAATATCTCAACCAATTTAAAACATACAACGAAGAAGAAAAGCGTAAAATAATGCAAGCGTTTTCTATTGCTGTCAATAAATATGTCAAAAATAGGTGTTTTGAAATATACCTTCAATTAGGAGGTATTGCATCTGATTTTGAAAGCCATTTAGTTGCGGCTGGAGAAGGAGGAAGTACGGCAGGTTTATTATCTGAGTTTGAAAAGAATCTATCCGGAAAATGGAATAAAGGTTTACCCAAAGCAATTGGATTATTTCCATACCAGATTCAAGCATACAACATTAAAGAAATTTCTCCTGAACAAATTGCAACAATTCCAATGACCACAACAGGAAACAATCGAATTACAAACTTGCATTTTGATGTTTGGGGTTACAACGCGCGCAAACAAACGACCGTTGTTATTGAAAAGAATGGGAAAAGTTATATCTTATTTGGAGCGGGAGACACCCAATTTCTTTCACCCGACTCCTCCTTTTCAAGCGGTAATACGCTGCTTTCAGTAATTGGAGAGTTGGAAACCGAAGAAGTTGGTAAAATAAATGAGCGTAT
>CAIUSK010000565.1 GCA_903901805.1 uncultured Flavobacteriales bacterium | reverse complement strand
CATTTAGCCATTGATGAATTCCAAATTTGGTGAATAAAAGGGAGAGATTTAATACAATAAACCAAAGAAATAGAAAGAAAACAAGATATGTTTTAGAAGATTGAGTCAATGAATTCCAAAATTTCATAGTACAAAAGTATACTTTGCTTCACTCAAAAACAACGAATTGTATATCTTTGTCTCGAAAATGAAAAATGACTTATTAATAAGAGCCGCTAAAGGCGAATCAATTGATCGCTATCCAGTTTGGATAATGAGGCAGGCAGGAAGGATTCTTCCAGAATATAGAGCCGTTAGAGCCTCCGTGAAAGATTTTAAAGCACTGGTAAAAAATCCTGAATTATGTTGCGAGGTTACACTTCAACCGGTTGATATTTTGGGTGTAGATGCTGCCATCATTTTTTCTGATATATTGGTTGTTCCTGAGGCAATGGGTTTAGATTACGAAATGATCGAACAAAAAGGCCCATGGTTTGAAAAAACGATTCGTTCAACCGAAGATTTAGCGTTAGTTTCAAGTGATATTGATGTTGCGGATAGATTAGGGTATGTTTTAGATGCCATTTCTTTAACAAAACAAACGTTAGATAACTGTGTTCCTTTAATTGGATTTGCAGGTGCTCCATGGACGATTTTTTGTTACATGGTAGAAGGAAAAGGTTCAAAAACTTTTTCAGAATCCCGTAAAATATTATATACAAATCCAACATTGGCTCACAACTTGCTAGGCAAGATTACCGATGTCACTATCGAGTACTTAAAATTACAAATGAAACACGGAGCAGATTTAGTACAAGTTTTTGATTCATGGGCTGGAATTCTTTCTCGAGCACAATACCAAGAATTTTGTATTCCCTACCTAACCAAAATTTGTGACGCAATCCCTGAAATTCCGGTTACTATTTTTGCAAAAGGAGCAATTGCTTCGCTACCCGATTTGGCAAAATTGAATTGCAATACTTTGGGTCTTGATTGGAATATGGATATTATCTCGACCCGCGAATTAGTAAAAGAATCAAAGACATTGCAAGGTAATTTAGACCCATGCGTATTGTATGGAAGTCACCAAAATATTGAGCTTGAAACAAAAAAAATGTTGAGTTCTTTTAAAAGTAAGAGACATATTGTTAACTTAGGACACGGAATTTATCCGGACACCGATTTTGAAAAAGTAAAAACGTTTATAAATACAGTTAAAAACCATGAAATCAATTAAACTTAATTCAGCTCTAACATGGGGGCTATCCTCTGTTGCTTTAGTTGGACTTGTTTCTTTCAGTAATCCTGTTTTTGGACAAAAAAAGAAAGACAATAAATCAGAAGAACCTGATGCAGATGGAAATTTTGTTCGAAATGGTAGTTTCGAAAACTTGAAATCATCCGGTAAAAAACCTAAAAAACTAGGTGGTATCGATTTTATTGATGGGTGGTATTCACCAACTGGCGTAAAAGCGGATGCATACCGATCTGATGTTACAGATATTGAAACTGGAATTACAATTCCTCAAAGTAAGTTTGGAAAAGAAGAGCCTACTACTACTTTCGGATCAAACTATGCGGGTATTCATGTCTTCGTTACAGGAAAAAAACAAAATGAGCGTTCTTACTTAACAGGTGAATTAAATACAAAATTGACCAAGAAAAAGTTGTACTGTGTTGAATACTACGTTTCGTTAGCTGAAGGATCTAAATATGCGACAAACAATATTGGGGCAAAATTTGACATGAAACGTCCTGAAGAATCTAAGGATAAAAATCTTTTCAAAGGAGTAGCTGATATTTTACATCCAGACAACGAAAACAAAATCTTCAATTCTGCAAATGGGTGGCATAAAATCTGCGGAACATACGAAGCTAAAGGTGGAGAACAATACATTTCTATTGGTAACTTCGCTTCTAATAACAAGACAAAAAACGAAGCATTTAAAAAATCAAAAAATGCCAAAGCAACCGCCTTACAATCGGCGTATTATTTTGTTGATCAAGTAGTTGTAAGAGAGTATTTCCCAACTTTTGAATCTTATTTATTAGCAAACAATCTCTCTAATCTAATGAAAAATGAAGATGATTTATCTGAGGATGAAATTGCTGAAAAAAATGAAATTGAAAAAAAATATTTAGCCATCGAACCATGTAAATGTGGAGGAAAAGATATGGATAAAGGATATTCTGATTTGACTTTCCAAAAGGATTTTATCATTGAAGAAAAAATGACACCAAAACAAAAAATTGAAACATATGCTGTTTTCTTTGGTGCAGGAAAAGGTGAGCTTACAACGGAGGCTACTAACACAATTGATGAAGTAGCAAGAATTTTGAAAGCTAACACAGGTTTGACAATAACAGTTGTTGGTCATGCTGACACCATGGAAACTAATTTAAGTGAAATCACTCCAGCGTTCAAGGAAATTGATAAAAAACGTGCTACGGCAGTTGCTGATCAATTGAAAAAATTAGGTGTTACTAATTCAATAATTATTGACTTTAAAGGAATTAAAGAAGAAAGTGATTTTGTTTCAGGTGATGAAGAAGAAAAAGAAATAGATTGGGCTAAAAACAGAAGAGTTCAGTTTATTGTAAAGTAATTAATCACCAACTCATATTAAGCCGCTTAACTAGCGGCTTTTTTTATTCTATGAAAACACTTATCATACTAACAATGCTCTTCCCCGCTCTTTATAATGCTCAGGCGTTGGGGGAAATTGTATATACCACTAGAAAATGTCATGCACGTGGAATAACTGCTGATAAATCATATATTTATGTATCAACTAATGATGGAAGTGTTTTTAAAATCAATCCAAAAACAAAAAAATCAGTAGAATTAATTCACCTTAATAATTCCGGAGGTGAATTAAGAGACATTGAATTAGTTAACCATCAAATTTTCGCCATGCAAAGTGGAGATTCTGGACTTGTTATTAATGTAAACACCAATCAACGCAGTTCTTTTCATTCTGTGTTTCTCGATGGAATGGATTTCTATGGAAATAGCGGTTTTCTAATGGGAGATCCAATAAATGATACATTCTCCCTCTTTTTCACAAGAAATAACGGAAAAACTTGGAATCCTTGCGAAGGTAAAATTCTTGCGAAAAAAGGAGAGGCCGGATTTGCTGCTAGCGGGTCAACTGTACATTGTTTGAATGATTCCACTTTTATGTTTGTTTCGGGAGGCTTGAAATCACGTTTTTTTATATCCACTAATTTTGGTTCAACTTGGAACAATTATACCATTCCTTTTCCTGAATCCGAAAGCGCTGGACCTTTTTCAATTGTTCCTTTTGGAAAAGAGCATCTTATTGCCGTAGGTGGCGATTATAAACTTCCTAATGATAGCTTATCGACTTGTTTTATTTCAACTGACGCAGGAAAGTCATGGGAGGAGCCCATTAATCGTCCTTTGGGATATCGCTCCTGCATAATTACATACAAAAACATGCTATTTACCTGCGGTACAAATGGATTGGATTATTCGTTAGACGGTGGATTGAGATGGACGAACATAAACAACCAAAATTATTTGTCCTTGACTGTTTTTAAAAATAAGCTGGTTGCTTCAACCTCGACCCATTCCATTCATCTATTTGATTTAAAGAAATTCAAACATTAAAAAAGGGAGAACCTAAATCCCCCCTCTTTTTCATCAATCAACATCGTTTATACTAATATCCAGGATTTTGCTGAAGATTAGGATTTAATACTTTATCTGCTGTTGGTATTGGATATAAATCAAAATGTGCATCTGTTGCAATTCCGTTTACATCACCACCTTTAAATGACCATAAATAACTTCCTCCGGTGAATTGACCAAAACGAATTAAATCTGTTCTTCTTGTTGCTTCCCAGCTTAACTCGCGTGCACGCTCATCCAAAATATCTTGTGCACTTACGCTAGAAAGATTGAAATTAGAATTTCCATAAGCTCTTTCTCGAATAAGGTTCATATACTGTAATGCTGTACCTTGATCATTCAATCTAAATGCTGACTCTGCCAACATTAAATAAACATCCGCTAAACGGAACATTGGAAAATCAATATCCACATGAGCTGAAGTGGCATTATTGGATCCATTTAAACCTGCTTTAGTTTTGTTTTTAAACTTTGGAAATGCATATCCATTGGAGAAAGTAGATAAGGATGTTATTTGCAAGTTCTGTCCAGGAGTATAAAACATATACCTAGAATCTTTTGATCGTAATTTATTCAATATAGCTTCATTTAAAAAAGGTTCAGAATCT
>CAIUSK010000564.1 GCA_903901805.1 uncultured Flavobacteriales bacterium | reverse complement strand
TGTTTTTAATAATTGAGAAAATCCCTTACAGAAGAAAGATTATTTATTACATTTATTCACTTAATAAAATAGATTAATGCCTTTTTATCATTCACTCGGTAAAATCCCGAACAAAAGACATACTGTATTTAAAAACCCAGAAGGGGGAATTTATTACGAGCAATTGTTTGGAACTATTGGTTTTGATGGGATGTCCTCCCTACTCTATCATATTCAGCCTCCAACAGCTGTTATAGAAATAATTCAAAAGCAATCCGTTGCTCCAGAAATTGGATTGGATAAAAATATGCAAATGCGTAGTTTGCAGGGGTTTAATGTTGATTCAACAGATGATTACTTAGAAAGTAGAACGCCCATGTTGGTTAACAGCGATGTTTATATCGAACTTGCGGCCCCTAAAAAATCCATGACAGATTACTTTTACAAGAATGCTGATGCAGATGAAGTAATTTTTATTCATCGAGGAAACGGAACGTTAAAAACACAACTCGGAAATATTGATTTTTCGTACGGAGATTATTTAGTTGTTCCCCGTGGCATGATTTATCAAATGCATTTTGAATCGGAAGATAATCGATTGTTGATAATTCAGTCTTTTCATCCGGTTTATACCCCGAAAAGATACCGAAATTGGTTTGGACAATTGTTGGAGCATTCGCCCTATTGCGAAAGAGATATTCGTCGTCCTCAGCACTTGGAAACGCATAATGAAAATGGTCGCTTCCTCATCAAGATCAAGAAGGAAGATACGATGTATGACTATGTGTATGCGCACCATCCGTTTAATGTTGTAGGTTGGGATGGGTATAATTTCCCCTATGCATTTTCCATTCATAATTTTGAACCAATTACAGGTCGTGTCCACCAACCACCACCAGTGCATCAAACATTTGAAACGGGAGCCTTTGTGATTTGTTCCTTTGTTCCTAGAATGTATGATTATCACCCAGACTCCATCCCTGCTCCCTACAATCACAGTAATATCGATTCAGACGAAGTATTGTATTACGTAGATGGTGATTTCATGAGTAGAAACCATGTCGATAAAGGCCAAATTACCCTTCATCCAGCAGGTATTCCACATGGTCCGCATCCGGGAGCATATGAAAGAAGTATCGGTCAAAAAGAAACGCAGGAACTTGCAGTTATGATTGATACGTTTAAACCGTTAAAACTAACCAAACAAGCGTTGGGTGTTGAAATGGGCGAATACATGAATTCATGGCACAACTAAAATATTAAAAATAAATACTAATTTTCTCTAAAACAATTCTCTATGTCTCAAGAAGATAATAAATCAAAAGAAGTTTCCAATGTGGAATACGGACTAGAAAAAATATTTGAAGGTGCACAAGATTTCTTGCCTTTATTAGGAACCGATTATGTAGAGTTTTATGTTGGTAATGCAAAGCAATCGGCACATTACTACAAAACTGCTTTTGGATATCAGTCACACGCGTATGCTGGATTAGAAACAGGTCTAAAAGACAGAGTTTCGTACGTGTTAAAACAAGATAAAATTCGTTTAGTATTAACTACTGCTTTAACGAGTGATTCGCCAATAGGCGAGCATGTAAAAAAACATGGTGATGGCGTTAAAGTAATTGCTCTGTGGGTAGAAGATGCGCGTAAATCATTTGAAGAAACAGTGAAACGCGGTGCAAAAGTATACATGGAGCCTGTTGTAGAGAAAGATGAACATGGTGAAGTAGTTCGTGCAGGTATATATACATACGGAGAAACCGTTCACATGTTTGTTGAACGCAAAAACTATAAAGGCGAATTTTTACCAGGATTTAGAAAGTGGGAAAGCGACTACAATCCGGCTCCAGTAGGTCTAAAATTCATTGATCATATGGTGGGTAATGTGGGCTGGAATCAAATGAATGATACTGTAAAATGGTATGAAGATGTTATGGGCTTTGTAAACTTTTTAACCTTTGACGACAAGCAAATTACCACGGAATATTCTGCTTTAATGAGTAAGGTGATGAGTAACGGAAATGGTCGTATTAAATTCCCAATTAACGAACCAGCTGAAGGAAAGAAAAAATCTCAAATTGAAGAATATATTGATTTTTATGAAGGTGCAGGCGTACAACATTTAGCGTTAGCAACGGATGATATTATTAAAACGGTTGCCGATTTAAAAGCGCGTGGGGTTGAATTTTTACCACCACCACCTCAAGCGTATTATGATGAAATACCAACACGATTAGGTGTTCACAGAGACATGATGAAAGAAGATATAAAAGAACTTCAAAGGCTGTCCATCCTTGTGGATGCAGATGAAGAAGGCTACTTATTACAAATTTTCACCAAACCAGTTGAAGATCGCCCTACTCTATTTTACGAAGTAATTCAACGTATGGGAGCAAAAGGATTTGGGGCAGGTAACTTTAAAGCCTTGTTTGAATCAATTGAAAGAGAGCAAGCCTTGAGGGGAACTTTGTAATTCTATTAATATGAAATGAGAAGGGTCACGAGTTTCGTGGCCTTTTT
>CAIUSK010000563.1 GCA_903901805.1 uncultured Flavobacteriales bacterium | reverse complement strand
CATCGAATTCACTTATGTAGATGACACAAAAGAAGTTGTTCGTATTCCAGTTGAAATTTGGAGAATGTACGAGGATCGAGTTACCAAAGTCTTTGTTTTGAATAAAGAGGTTAAATCAATGCGCTTGGATCCATTTTTGGAAACAGCAGATACTGATTTAAATAATAATTCGTGGCCTGAAGAACAAGCTCCATCCCGTTATCAACTATTTAAGCAACAAGCGACAACAAAAGAAAACCCAATGCAACGAGGAAAAAGAGTTGATGAACTAAATAAAAATTAGTATCTTTCCATGCTTGATTGACATAAGTTATTCTTTATCAAGCTACTGATTCAATGAAGAAACTTGTTTTAAATTTTATTTTAGTAATAATTACCGGTCATTTTGTTTATTCTCAAGGGGATGATTGCTTAAATGCCACGCAACTAACCAATGTTAGTAATTATTGTTCTGGAAATGCTTTTTATACCAATGTAAATTCTACTGCAAGTGCATTCACTCAAGCTACTTGTATTACTGGAGCTGCTACTGAGGATGTTTGGTTTTCTTTTACGGCAATTGGTACTGATGTTTTACTATCTGCTTCAGGAATTGGAGCTGGTGGCACTATGAATAGACCTAGGATAGCCATTTATTCAGGGAATTGCAGTACAACAATTAATGAATTAGGTTGCGCAAATGGCACTGCTGGCTCGGGAGTTACTCAGTTATATCAATCGGCTTTATCACCAGGAACAGTTTATTACATTCGGATTAGTTCACTTACGAATAACGAGGGCACATTTGAACTTTGTTTAAATAATTACACTCCTGCTTCAAATGCTGGAGCTGATTGCGGTGGTGCGGCCTACTTATGTAGTAATAATGCAGTTAGCGTTGGCGCTCTAAGTGGTGGGGGCCTAAATAATGATGAACCTGAAACATCTTCTTGTATGGAAGTGCCAGGTGCAGACGAAGGAAATTCTTCTTGGTTTACTTTTACCTGCGGTACGGCAGGTGCTTTGACTTTTGATATTATTCCTGTTAATCAAAATGATGATATTGATTTTATGGTTTTTCAACTTTCTGGTACAAATCCATGTGGTCCAAGAACAGTAATTAGGTGCAATGCATCTGCTTTTTTAAATCCGAATGGAGCAGTTGGTTTAAATTCAACAGATACAGATATTTCTGAAATGCCTGGATTCAACCCCGGAAATAATTCATACTGTCAGGCAGTAAATATGACAGCCGGAACAAGTTATGCAATTTTAGTAAATAATTTTAGTACATCCGGTGGGTTCACATTGAGTTTTGGAACAGGAACTGGAGCAGGGATTTTTTCGGGTCCCAATCCAGTTATTTTAGTAAGTTCAACAACAATTTGCGCTGGTCAATCGGTTACCTTTGATGCATTAAATTCCACGAATGTAGTAGCAACAGGATATAACTGGAATTTCAATAATGGCGGATCACCAACATCTGCTATAGGTATTGGCCCACATACCGTTACCTACTCTAATCAAGGGATCTACACAGCTATTTTAAATGGTTCAAATTCCGCTGGATGTTCAGATGTAGCATTCGTAACAATTAATGTTATTTCACCTATTATCCCAACCTTTAATCAAAATCCTCCTATTTGCGTTGGAGCTAATTTTACCTTACCAAATACGTCAAACAATGGAATTTCAGGCACTTGGAGTCCAATAATTGACAATACCACTACTACAACTTATACATTTACTCCGGATGTAACCGAATGCGCTCTTCCTACAGTAATGACGGTTGTTGTAAATCAAGGACATACCATTTCTCAAGGAGTTGACATTACTAGTTGTGTGAATATTGCTATTCCAAATACATCAATTTCATTTGGTGGAAGCGCCACGGGTATTTTAGTCACTGGATTACCAACAGGAGTCACTTCCCAAGTTACAGGCTCAGCTGTTGTAATAAGTGGTGCATCTTCAGTTATCGGTAGTTATCCCTATACTGCAACTACGACAGGGAATAATTGTTCAGCAGTTACAACAACTGGAATAATTACAATTACAAATTCAATAAATCCAATTTTCAATCCATTAGGACCATTTTGCCAGGATGACATTGGAGCACCGCTACCACTAGTTTCAACGAATAATCCAGGAATAACGGGAACATGGATTCCAGCGATAATAAATACAAATAATGTAGGTATTCAAACCTATTCATTCAATCCAGACCCCAATCAATGTGCTAGTATAACAACAATTGATATTGAAATAACACCTTTAATAACACCAACATTTCCTAATTTCGGTCCATATTGCTTAAATGAAGTAGTTAATCCATCTAATCTCCCAATTTCTTCAAATGAAAATATTTTAGGAACCTGGAATCCATCAAGTATTTCAACTTTAATTGCAGGAAATATAGTGCATGTTTTTACTCCAGATATAAATCAGTGTTCCGATCAAGCTTCATTAACAATTATTGTTTCTGATCCAATTTCTCCTTCATTTAGTCAGCTTGGACCATATACTCAAAATGGTTTAGCGGGGTCGCTGCCTAATTTATCGAATGATATCCCAGGTATTTCAGGCACGTGGTCACCAAATGTAATTGCTACTGATGCTATTGGGCAACTAACTTATACATTTATGCCTGATGCAAATTCCTGCGCTCTATCGGTAACAATGGATGTAATTATTCAAGATGAAACTGTTTTCTATATTCCAAATACTTTTACTCCCGATCAAGATGAACACAATCAATTATGGGGACCCGTTTTTACCCAAGGATTTGATTCATATAATTTTGAAATAGAAATTTATAACAGATGGGGAGAATTACTCTGGCTTAGTTACAATGCTAATGCACGTTGGGATGGTACATATGGCTTAAATGGGAGAGATGTTCAAGAAGGAGTTTATTCTTATAAAATTACATATAAAATCAAAGAAGTAGATAAACGGCTTGTAGTTACAGGTCACGTTAATTTAATTAGATAGAAAACAAAAGTATTGGGTAAGGAATCGGTTAAATCATTCCACGAATAACACCTTTGTCGGACGTTTCAATAAAAGAAAGAATTAATTCACGAGTTTCACTTGCCGGAATAGTTTGTTTCACCTGTTCAATTGCTTTTGTTATATTGCTATTTTGAACATATAATATCCGATAAATATCTTCAATTTCACGAACTGTTTCATCAGAATAACCTCGTCTTCTAAGCCCTACTGAATTCACTCCTGCAAAAGTTAATGGTTCCCTTGCGGCTTTTATAAACGGAGGAACATCTTTCCTTATCAGGGAAGCACCGCCAATAAAAGTATGAGCACCAATATGAGCAAATTGTTGGGCTGCTACTTTACCTTCCAAAATGGCGTAATCATCAATGGTTACGTGACCAGAAAGGCCAGTGTAACTAGCAAGAATTACATGGTTACCAATTTGGCAATCATGTGCAACGTGAACATATGTCATAAGTAGACAATTATCACCAACAGAGGTTTTCCATTTATCTTTTGTTCCACGATGAATCGTTACGCATTCTCTTATGATTGTATTATTTCCAATAGTTACCGAAGTTTCTTCACCATCAAATTTCAAATCTTGAGGAATAACTCCAATCACAGCTCCCGGAAAAATCTCACAATTCTCGCCAATAATAGTTCCCGGATAAATAGAAACATTTGAATGAATGCGACAATTAGAACCTATTATAACATTGTCATGAATAATTGAAAATGGGTCTATGTGAACATTTTCTCCAATGGTGGCCTTGGTTGATACAGAAGCTAAATTGCTTATCATGCTTCTTTATCTTTAATTACTTGTGCAAGCATTTCAGCCTCACTCACAACTTTACCATTTACATACGCTTTGCCAATCATTTCAACTAAACCTCTTCTGATGGGAGATTTTAGAAATAATTCAAATACAACAGTATCACCAGGAATAACTTTTTGTTTAAATTTCACGTTATCGATCTTCATAAAGTAGGTCGAATAAAGATGAGGGTCTTCCACTTTGCTTAAAGCAAATATCCCACCGGTTTGTGCCATTGCCTCCAATTGAAGTACGCCTGGAAATATTGGATTACCTGGAAAATGACCCGTGAAAATTGGCTCATTCATGGTGATGTTTTTAACACCAATGATAGATTCCTCGTTTATTTCCATGATCTTATCAATCATTAAAAACGGAAATCGATGAGGCAACATATTTTCTATATCATTGATTGTGTATAAAGGAGGTTTAGTTAAATCAAACTTCTTTCCTTCATTTTGTTGTTTTTTAATCTGCTCCTTCAGAACTTTAGCAAATCGAACATTCCCTGAATGACCCGGCCTTGCGGCTAAAATATGTGCTTTGATCGGTTTTCCAACTAAAGCTAAATCACCAACAATATCTAACAATTTATGCCTTGCAGGCTCATTTTCATACTGAAGTTTTGTGCTATTTAAAACACCAATACTGTCAATTGATACAGTTAATTTTTCTTTTCCTAATAACTTAGCCAAACGATCCAATTCTTCTTGCGGAACATCCGCTTTATCTACCAATACAATAGCATTATCTAAGTCACCACCTTTAATCAGGTTATTACTTGCTAAAAATTCTAATTCACGCAGAAAAACAAATGTTCGACAACCCGCTATATTAGTATTGAATTCATTGATTTGATACATGCTTGCATGCTGCGTTCCCAAAACAGGAGAGTTGTAATCAACCATTACTGTAATGCGGTAATTAACATCTGGAATAGCAAGAAATTCAATTCCTTTCTCAAGATCTTCCCAAGGAATATTCTCTGTTAATTCAAAATACTCTCGATTTGCATTTTGTGCAACTGTCCCAACTAATTGAATTGCTTTCACGAAAGGTAATGCACTTCCGTCCATAATTGGCACTTCCGGAGCATCAAGTTTAATTAAAGCATTATCCACCTGACAACCAACGAGACTCGCTAAAATATGTTCCGTTGTATAGACACGACCACCATTTTGTTCTAACGTTGTTCCGCGATCTGTTGAGATCACATTGTCTACATCAGCTTTAATAATTGGTTGATTTGGTAAATCTACCCGTTGAAATTTATAACCAAAATTTTCAGGTGCCGGATGAATTTCCAAAGAGACTTTTTCACCCGTGTGCAAACCAATTCCAATAATTTTTATTACTTCATTTAACGTATGTTGTTTTTCAGACATAGACCTAATTTAATCGTGTGTGAGTTCTTTTATTTTTTTTTCTAATTCTTGAATTTTCTTAAGTATGGATGGCAGTTTACGAAAGCCAAAGTAAGACTTTTTGAAATCTTCGAGTGGTATTCCTGGAGAACCCATTAAAGTTTCAGCTTTTTTAATAGAGGAAGGTATGCCTGATTGCGCTACAATTTTAGTGTCATCAGCAATAAACAAATGACCGCTTATTCCTGCTTGTCCACCGATTAACACCCGTTCTCCAATTTTCGCAGAACCTGCAATGCCTGCTTGTGATGCCATTGCTGAGTTTTTACCAATATCAACATTGTGTGCTATTTGGCATAGATTATCTATTTTCACTCCTTTTCGAATGTACGTCGATCCCATTGTTGCTCGATCAATTGTTGTATTTGATCCGATTTCAACATCATCTTCAATAACAACATTTCCAATTTGAGGAACTTTCTTAAATGTTCCATTTTCATCTGGAGCAAAACCAAATCCATCAGCGCCAATTACAACTCCTGCGTGAACAATACAATTAGAACCTACTTTGCAATCATTGTAAATTTTCACTCCTGGATGTATAATTGTATTATTTCCAATTTTAACATTTTCACCAATAAATACATTGGGGTAAATTGTAACATCATCGCCAATAACTGCTTTGCTAGAAACATATGTAAATGCACCAATGTAGGGGTCTTTACCAATGATTGCGGAATCAGAAATAAAAACGGGAGATTCAATTTCAGGTTGTTTTTTGTTTAATTGGCTATATAATTCTAGCAATTGCGCAAAACAAGAATAAGCATCAGCTACTCGAATTAATGTGAGACTTTCGGGTAATGGTTTAGACGGGTTAAAAGATTGATTTACAATACAAATAGAAGATTTTGTTGTGTATATATGTTCCTCATATTTTGGATTTGCCAAAAACGATAACGCACCTTCAAATCCCTCTTCTATTTTTGCTAATTCAGAAACGGAAGCCATCGGATTACCATCAATCGTTCCATTAACAAGACCAGCAATTTGTTCGGCAGAAAATTTCATCATTCAAAGATAACTATTTGATTTTCTAATCGCATAAATAAATACATCAATTATTAACAGAAAAAATATTAAAACTGTTAACAATATACTAGTATTTGTCTGGGATAACTAATTTACTCGGAGTGGATAAAGAACAAATTCTCTCCATTCATACGTGATCTTTGTAGTGTCTTTTTTATCAATTAGTTGAATAAATACTTGACTTGAATTTGGTTTTGTGTGATTGTATTGCGTAAACCCTTTTGTCGAAAGTGTTTTAATGTAGTGAGTTGCATCCAAACCAGAAGCAGCTAGTTTTTTCTGGAGTGATCTAGCTTCATCAAAGTTGACAAGGGAATTTTTTTCTGATGGTACGTGAGCTATTTTGTAATAGACGTCGGAATTTATCTTTTTTAATTCGTTTTTATTTTGATGAACAACAGCCAAATAGGAGTCAGGCCAAAATGAAATATAAAATTGAGGTTTATCCGTTTTTATTCCATCCTTCACCGTAAATAAATAGGTTTTTTCATTGGAATCCTTGCTGCTTTGACTAAAATCTATATCATAGTTAGATAAAAATGATTCCATAGATGTGATATTCCACAAGGGGTTTTTAACTAGAATTATTTTTTTCAGAACCGTTTCTTTTACTTTATTTTTAGGCAACCAACTGCACCCGCGATT
>CAIUSK010000562.1 GCA_903901805.1 uncultured Flavobacteriales bacterium | reverse complement strand
TATTTTTTTACTTCTACCACAGATACCTGCATCAAAACAAGTTTTTATTAAAGCATATTCATTCCATTCATCATCGGGCTACTAAGCCTTTTCCGCTGGAATATCTCTATGCTCATCCCCTAGAATGGATGATGGGTACAATAGGTGTGGCTTTAGGTTTTGCCTTAATCTTAGTTTTCATGAAGATAAACTTATACGCTTTTTGGATATTTGGACTTTTGCGTAATCTTCATGAAATACACATTCATTCAGATTTAAAACTTCCTGGGCTTAGTAATTTTCCCTGGTTGAGTAAAACGGAACATCACGATATTCATCATTCCAAATTGAATGGAAATTATGCATCTACATTTTTAATTTGGGATACACTTTTAAAAACAGCTTTTAAAAAAAATAGCCATGAAAAATAAATCACTTTACTTTCTTGTTGGATTTTTTCTAGTTACATTCTCGTTAAAAGCTCAATATACCTTAACTGTAAAAGTATATGGAATTGACAATACAAATGGCCAGGTGGAAGTAGCTTTATATGATGATGCGGAACTTTTTCCTGAAGTTGGTAAAACGCTACAGATGGTTAGAATCAAACCTGAAGGGAAAGAAGTTGTGTATGAATTTAAAAATTTGAAAGCTGGCGAGTATGCCATTGCTGCCTTTCACGATGAAAATGATGATAAGGTGTGTAACACTAATTTAATTGGAATTCCAACCGAGGCTTTTGCATTTTCAAATGATTTCCGTCCCTTTTTGTCAGCTCCGAGTTTTGAGGATTGTTCTTTTAAACTTTCTCAAAATATGGAAGTTACAATTGAAATGGTTTATTGATTTTTTTCTACCTTCTGCTAAGTTAGTATCTTAGCGCACCAAAATTAAAATAATGGCACATGTAATTGCACAGAATGTAAGTGAAGCGCTCACTAAAGACTTGTTAATTCAAGCTTTTAAAACGATGTGTACGGCTAAAACAATGGCCGAAAAGTTTGAAGCAAATAAGGAAGTGACAGCGAAATATGTGCATGCTACATCTAGAGGTCATGAGGCAATCCAAATAGCCCTGGCATTACAGCTAAAGCCTCAAGATTGGGTTTCTCCCTATTACCGAGACGATAGTATTTTGTTAGGAATAGGATTAACTCCCTATGAACTAATGCTTCAGGTTTTTGCGAAAAAGAATGATCCGTTTTCAGGCGGTAGGACTTATTATTCACACCCTTCCTTAAAGCGCGATGATTTACCTAAAATAATTCACCAATCTTCAGCAACGGGAATGCAAGCTATTCCAACTACCGGTATAGCTATGGGGATTCAGTTTAAGGAAAAACAAGGATTATCTCCTGATTATAAAGGCGAAAACCCCGTGGTTGTTTGCTCTTTAGGCGATGCTTCTTGCACGGAGGGTGAAGTTTCTGAAGCGCTACAAATGGCTTCATTGAAACAGTTTCCAATTTTATTTTTTGTACAGGATAACGACTGGGATATTTCAGCCAATTCAAAAGAAACACGTTCGCAAAACATGGCTGAATATGCTTCTGCATTCAAAGGCTTAGAAGTTCGCTCTATTGATGGAAGTGATTTTGAGGAGTCGTATCGAACATTACGTGAGATAATTCATTTGATTCGTACTGAAAGACGACCATTTGTATTGCATGCAAAAGTTCCGCTTCTTGGTCATCATACTTCTGGTGTTCGGAAGGAATGGTACAGAGATGATTTGGATGAAGCAGCTACACGTGATCCTTACCCTAAATTGAAGGAATTATTGCGCAGTGCAGGAATAGGCGAGGCTGATTTAATTCTAATGGAGGCAGAGGTCAGAACATTGGTTGATACAGAATATGAAAAAGCACTCAATGCGGAAGATCCCGACCCTTCGAGTATCACTGATTTTATTTTTGCTCCAACAGAAATAACCGAGGAAAAAGGGGAACGAGAACCAGCAGGAAAGAAAAAAACAGTGATGGTGGATTCTGCCTTGTTTGCAGTGAGAGAGTTGATGCAAAAACATCCTGAATCATTACTCTATGGCCAAGATGTTGGAGGTAGATTAGGTGGGGTTTTTAGAGAGGCAGCAACGTTAGCGCAAACATTTGGTGAAAATCGAGTATTCAATACACCAATTCAGGAAGCATTTATAATTGGGTCCACGGTTGGAATGTCTGCTGTTGGTTTAAAACCAATAGTTGAGGTTCAGTTTGCCGATTACATTTGGCCCGGCTTAAATCAATTATTTACGGAGGTTTCTAGATCATATTATTTGTCAAATGGGAAATGGCCAGTGAGTTGTCTTATTCGCGTTCCAATAGGTGCTTACGGTTCAGGTGGTCCATACCATTCATCGAGTGTAGAATCTGTTTTAACAAATATTCGCGGCATAAAAGTAGTTTATCCTTCAACAGGTGCAGATTTAAAAGGACTTATAAAAGCAGCATTTTATGACCCGAATCCTGTAGTAATGTTGGAACATAAAGGATTATATTGGTCTAAAGTGCCTGGTACTGAGGGTGCAATGTCCGTGGAGCCAGACGAGGATTATGTTATTCCGCTTGGCAAAGGAAGAGTTGTTCAGTCGGCAAGTGAAGAGAATATTTCTCAGGGAAGAAGCTGTTGTATCATTACTTATGGTAGAGGTGTTTATTGGTCAATTTCAGCTTCGGAAAAATACCAAAATCAAGTAGAAATTATTGATTTACGTACATTGAATCCACTAGATATGGAGTTAATCAATTCCACCGTGCGAAAACACAATAAAGTTCTTCTCGTTACCGAAGAATCAATAGAAGCGTCATTTACCTTAGGTCTAGCGGGAAGAATTCAACGGGATAATTTTCAGTTTTTAGATGCTCCCATTTTAATCGTAGGTTCCATTGATACTCCGGCGATACCCTTAAATTCTATATTGGAAACTGCATTGTTAACGAATGCAAATAAGGTGGAGGAGAAATTGCAAGAACTGCTAGATTATTAAATTGAATTTTATTTCAATCATTTCTTTACATTTTTATTCGTTCGACATAAGAATGATTAAATTTGTAACCGAAAGAAATGGAAGAATCTAAAGCAATACAACCGGGCAAATTTAAAACCTATCTGATTTTTACGAAATTCAGATTGTCATCACTAGTAATCCTCTCAGCGATTGCAGGGTATTTATTTGCCGGTGGATCGGATATAACAGAATTAATCTTGTTAACATTCGGTGGTATATTTGTCACAGGAGCATCCAATGGCGCAAATCAAATCTGGGAACAACACTTGGATAAATTGATGAATCGCACAAATCGGAGGCCGCTTCCTCAAGGTTGGATGACAAACAAGGAAGCATATTCAGTTGTTATTTTTAGTCTAATAATTGGCACAGCCATGTTATTTGCGATCAATTTATTTTCTGCGTTATTGGGTTTATTTGCCTTTGTTTCATATGTTTTCATATACACTCCAATGAAACAAGTTAGTTCTTGGGCTGTATTGATTGGTGCGTTTCCTGGAGCTATTCCTCCCTTTTTAGGCGCTATTGCGGCAACGAATGACTTTGGACTTTTACCAGGTGTTTTGTTCTTCGTTCAATTCACGTGGCAATTCCCTCATTTTTGGGCCATTGCTTGGATTTTACACGAGGACTATCAGCGTGCTGGTTTTCATCTTCTTCCTTCTAAAACGGGTAAAACAAAAAATTCAGCTTTTCAAATTATGATTTATTCATTGGCCTTAATTCCATTCAGTTTAATTCCATGGTTAATGGGTTGGTGCGGTACAGTAACGCTTGTTTTGGCTTCGTGTATAGGGATTTTGTTTTTCGTTTATTCGTATAAATTATTTATTACTTGCGAAGATAAGGATGCGCGTAAACTTATGTTCGCCTCATTTGTTTATTTACCAATTATTCAGTTCGTTTATGTTTTTGATAGGGTAGAACCTATGATACCAAAATAATAAATTCAAATTATGAGACCAGATTACAGCAAAGACTTAGACCCTGAGGTTAGGGTAAAAATGAAAAAAAATCTTGTTTATGTAGCGATTTTTAGTGTAATCATGCTATTTGCAGGATTTACCTCCGCCTACATTGTTTCGATGGGGGATTCTTTTTGGTTAAAATATCCTTTACCAACTTATTTTTGGATTAGTACGCTGCTAATTATTTTGAGTAGCCTTTTTTTAGAAATCGCGATTAGGAAAGGAAAAAGTAAAAATAAATCAGCATTACGTATTTTTATTTCAGCCACTTTATTAGCAGGATTAGCTTTTGTTTATTTTCAATTTAAAGGATATGGCGCTTTAACCGATAATGGCATTCATGCTGCGAATAATCATATTATGGTTGTTGATGGAAGGTATGGTGATTATTACCAAGTTAAATTTAAGGGAGAAATAGTTGAGGTTGATGGAAATAACTACCTGTATAAAGGTAAGGTTATGAATGAGCAGGATTACCAGTTGATGTCAGGATTTATGAAGCAGTTTATTGGGGTAACTCCAACAAAATTGATTCAAGCAAAACCGAACACCTCGTTTGATTTAATTTATAATGAGAAGCCCATTTCAATTCTGAATAATAAATTGGTTTTTCCAGATTCAACCCAATTGAAATATGTTGATCAATTAAGACTTTCTCAACTTGCTCAAAACATTATTGACAAAAGAGTTGATTTTTTTGTTCGTGGAAAATACGGGGAGGATTTCCAATTATTGTACAAAGGAAAGGAATTGGAATATAAGAATAGAAATATGTATTTCGAAGGTAAAAAGTTATCAAAGTACCTTCAAATTAAAGCGTTGGAGACGGCTGATGCAGCTTCATCGTACTTGTTCATATTAACTTTCATACATTTACTCCATATTATAGTTACATTGATTTATATGATTAAGATAACAATTAACTCATATTCAGGTAAATACGATAATGGAGATGTACTTAGTTTAAGGCTAGGTGCAATTTTCTGGCATTTTTTAGCGATTCTTTGGGGGTATTTGTTGTTGTTTTTGCTTTTTATTCATTAAACTTGCAAAAAAATTCTATCTAGTATGGCAGGTCATTCAGCACATGTAGATGCTTCTACACTTTGGGGGGGGAAAGAATCTCCTTTTCAAACAAGTTATGGTAAATTAATGATGTGGTTTTTCCTTGTGTCAGATGCTCTGACATTTGGAGGATTGTTAATTGCCTATGGTTTTACCAGACACGATGCGCAAGAGGCATGGCCGATTGGAGAGGAAACGTTCAATTCAATGCCATTTTTAGGTCATGGTTATCCGTTATTGTATGTAGCACTCATGACATTTATTTTAATTGTTTCATCTGTAACAATGGTTTTGGGTGTTGAAGCAGGACACAGAATGGATAAAAAAGGAGTTGTGAAATGGATGATTGCAACGATAATTGGTGGATTTTTCTTTGTAGGTTCTCAAGCATGGGAATGGTATCACTTTATCCACGGTTCAGAATTTGGTAAAATTGAATTGGCAGATGGATCTCAAGCGATTGTGAAAGGTCATTTTGGTGAACTTCAAAATTTTACTGTTGTAACTCCTGGTCACCACCACAAAAAAGGTGATGTTGTGACAGAAGACTTAATACATGAATTTCAACATGCAGCAGAAGTAGGAAACTTGAAAGATGGTATGATTAAATTACATGATGGTTCAGTTGCTAAAATTAATAAAAGCGCTGACGACCATATGGAGTTGATCATTAAAAAGAATGGTAAATCGAATAAAGTAGGTTCCAAAATAGAAGGTAAAAAAGCGGAAGAAATGTACTACGCATCTTTGTACAGCGGAACTCCCAATAAAGTGATTTATGGAGCAAATCTAGAACAAAATGAATACGGTCCTCAACAATACGGTCAATTCTTTTTCTTTATCACAGGTTTCCATGGTTTCCACGTATTTTCAGGCGTAATGATAAACATTATCATTATGATTGGAGTGGTTCTAGGAACATATCACAAAAGAGGTCACTATGAAATGGTTGAAAAAACAGGTTTATATTGGCATTTCGTGGATTTAGTTTGGGTATTTGTATTTACCTTCTTTTATTTAGTATAATTGATTAACTCTTAAAAAGTATAACATGGAAAGAGACGACGTTATTGAATATTCATTACACACGCATCACAACGAAGAACAAGGAAAAAAAATCCGTAAAAAAATATTTTTTGTTACTGTATTATTAACTGTAATTACGGCTGTTGAAGTTGGTTTAGGTGCTTTTATAAAACAAGGTTCTGATATTTGGCCACTAGTAAAATGGTCTTTTATTGTAATGACCTTAGTTAAGGCTGCCTATATTGTGATGATTTTTATGCATTTAGGAGATGAGAAAAAAACTTTGAGAAATGTTATATTAGTACCTTATTTCTTATTTGTATTGTATTTAATTTTTATTCTTTTATGGGAAGGTTTAGCAATAAATGATGCTCTTCAACAAAATGCATTTTAATTAAGATGAAAAAACCAGTCTCTGGAATAAATGTCAGGGCGATACTTGCAACACTTTTAGTATTTGGACCAGCTCTTTTGTTGGTTTTTATTGGAACGAGAGGTTGTGAACATAATTTTAAAGAATTAGATGATTATGGGGCTGCAGTCCCATATTCTTTTTTAGACGTTTCTGGTAAAAAAAGAAACTATAAAGAATTCGAAAACTCCATAGTTTTAATAACCACCATTCAGGAGTCGTGCCCAGATACTTGCTCCATATCTTTTTGGCATCTTGATCAAATTATCTATCAACATATTAGAAAGAACAAATCAAAAAAATTGAAACAAGTTCGATTAATTTCATTTGTGACTGATGGAAAGGACAGTGATGAAGACATTTCAATCTGCTCATCTCGGAACAG
>CAIUSK010000561.1 GCA_903901805.1 uncultured Flavobacteriales bacterium | reverse complement strand
CTAGATAAAAACAAGAGTCCAATAATCCCTAGTTTCATAAGTTGAAAAGTTAGTTTTTAATCAATTTTGTAGTGTGAAGGTTATCAACAATCACTAAGTAATTTCCTGATTTCAATTTAGATATATTGAATATTATTGAACCAGTTGCTTCATTGTTTTCTAAAACGTTTCTTCCCATCATATCTTTGATAATTACGGAATGACTGGCGTTATCATGTAATGTTACGGTAATCTCATCAGTAGCTGGGTTTGGAAAAACAACCATGTTTTCAGAGGTAATTACGTTAATTAATGAAAGCGGACAAACTTCATTAACCGGTGTTCCATCACAATAATTTATTGGATATAAAACAGCAGCTTGCATGCGATCATTTTCTGGCTGTAATATATTATCTGTACAACCCAATTGTTTAATTAAAAAATCTCTAAAGAAATTAACCGTTGTATCCATATATGCAGCGTTTCCGGCATATGGAACGTGAGGTGCACCTGGAAAAGTGTAAAATTGATTTTCAACCCCAACAGCACAAGCTCTTTCATGTACCATTCTACTACCGTCTAAATACATTAATGGGGTTCCCGGATTCACAATTCCACGATTGTATTTTACAGTTCCATCATTCGTGCCATGCACAGATGCTAATGGAATATCTCCTGCTTCCAACCAACTGTATCGTGCTAAGGCTCCACACCCGTTCAATACACCATGTACTTTAGATGAATATCCAGGATTTCCGCTTGTTCCATCCAATCCGCCTAACGTTGAAATAACACTAGGACTTAGATAATCAGTAATCTCACATTCTTTGTCTAGGTATGCAACGTGAAGGGCAGTAATGGCTCCTGCTGAACTACCACCAACAAAAATATGGTTAGTATCAATCTTATAAGTATTTGTTGTTTGTTTGTCTTTATAGAAAAACCGAATGGCTGCTCTTAAATCTTGAGTTGCACGAACAACAGCTTTTACTGCATTTGCTGAGTCGAAAGGGAAAAAACCTAATCGATAATCAACAGAGGCAGTTACATATCCTTTTTTAGCAAATTTTTGGCACATAGTGACCATGTCGCCATCTGTTTTTGAACCACCAATAAAACTTCCTCCATGTACAAAAAGAATCAAAGGTCTATTTGTTTCGGCATCTCCTGTTGGTTGGTAAATATCTAGTTTTAGTGTTGTTGCGGCACCATTCCAAGAAGAGTTTTGTCCGTATGTAATATCACTGGTAGTTGTAAAATTAGCAAACACATCAGAAGCATATCTTCCTGTTGCACATGGTGACTGTGAAAATGCAGCGCCAGTTAGCAATAAACCGAGAAATAGAGTAAATTTTTTCATAGTAAATAGTTAATTAAGGGAACAAAGTTGAATTAAAGGTATTTGCATCCACTTGCGGAATGCGCGATTTATAAGTTGAATTAATCGATTTTATAAACTCATTGGCTAGTAAGGCATTTCCTTTTTCATTGAAATGAATTCCATCTAAAGAATAAGCACCACCGGAAACAAATTTAGCACTCATGGAAACACCGTTGTATGCGAAACCTGTTTTTAACTGTGATGAAAATAAATTCACATCTACTAGTGCCAACCCAAATTGATTTGCTAATGTGGTAATGATTGTATTGTATTCAGAGATTTTATTTCGTAATGTTTGAAGTTCTTGAACATCTAAAACAAACTCATCTCGAATTGGAAACAAAACTCCCATTTGATTGCATTTCACAGAGTCTAATGGCAAGCTTAAAGTGAGTAATTCAGTTGGAAGTATTTGTCGAACTGCAAAAGCATTCGCTGTTGAATCAACAATCATAAAAGGGTTACTACCAATAGAAAAGTAATATCCTAATGGATTATAAATTGAATTCAAAGTTGTATTACTCGCCGCATCTAAAGTTAGTCCATTCCAAGGTATCGTTGTGAAATAAGGCATCTCAGAAACGTCAGGAATCGTAGCGATAACGCCTTTCGATCCATTTGCTGTCATCACTTGCAATAAGTTGGTATACGCATTTTGAAAGGAGGTGGCACTTGGCAAATTTTCAATAGTTCCGCCCGATTTGGCAAAATCAATTACATCTTCAACACCCAAAAAAACAGAGAAAAACGTTGGATTACTAGCAATAGCATCGTCCAAAACACTTGCGCTTAATGAAGATGCCATTCGGGCAAAAAAAGCATTTGTTGCACTTAAATTACTGCTAGAAACTTGCATTAACTTTAATCCAGGAACACCAAAATTTCCAAACCGATTGGCAGAAGAGAAAATGTTTTGATTTAAAATACTAATATCTCCTGATGATGCTATTCGAATTGGAGAAAGCGCAGTAACTCCTTTACAGTCGGTTTTATACCCAAGATTTAACCGAGACAAACCGGTTAGTCCAATCCCAACTGAAGTTGAACTCACCCAAGGCTGATTGATTGAAACTCCTCCTATATTCTTGAACTGATTGGCAATAAGTGCTGCTAAAGAATTTTGTTGTCCCTCATAATAAAGGGCATCATTCATATAGCCAGCTGCATGAGAACCTCCAATCATAACAAAGCGTGCCGGATTTATTTCCCCTTTGGAATAACTTGGCTCAGTATATTTTGGTTTACAAGAAAGTACGGCTAATACCGTAAATGCAACTAAACTTATGGAGGTAATTATTCGATTCATTTTACCATTTATAAATTAACGAAAAACCAGGAGCGATTGCTTTGGTCCTAAATGTACCGTATAAATTTGTTTCGGTATTTTGAGCGGTTCGTTTTAATTGAGTATAATAAACAGAGGCATCCATGGAGAATTTTTCTGTAAAGCGGTATGAAAGCCCACCCGTAAAATAAAAGCGATTCGCATCTGGCGTTTCTGGTGTAACACTAGCATCCGGTACTGGAGAAAAACCAAATCCGGAACCAAATCGCAAATCTAATTTCTCATTTGCTTTAAACATAGCGCCTCCTCTGAAAGCGAAAATGCTTTTATAATTCCGTGCTGACTTTGTGTCTAATAGCGATGTGGTATTTTGTTCATAATCAAACGCTAATGTATCATATACCTTCCATCCAACATAATTGATATCCAATACAAATTGCCATTTTTTTGTAGCTTTATATGCCCATCCTAGAGTGGTTACATTAGGTAAAGGCAAAGCACCTGTAAATGCTCCGTCTGGAAAATTCGTGTTTAATGATGCTGGTACAGTAAAAGTAGCTACCCCATTTTTCACTTTCATGTTTATTTGTGATCGATAGGTGATACCAACAGATAGTTTTTTATTCAAATCATAATGTATGCCTGCATTAAATCCAAAACCAAGAGCTTTTCCTGCTAGCTCCGCTTGCCCATAATTTCCAAGGCTGTCCTGCACAGGAACATCTTTTTGAAGGTTCACATTTCCCGTTGAAATAACAAATCCTGCTCCAATTCCAATAACATCCGCAATGCGATAGGATAAGGTTGGTTGAATGTAAATCGCTTTCAATTCTAGTCGTGTCAAAGCAAACCGACCAATCCAATTTTCTTCCCATTGCACAGTACTTCCGAAAGGAGTATATGCAGCAATTCCAAATTTTAATTTATCGTGTTTGTGCGCTTGAAAAATTCCATAAGCTGAAAAGGGAGTTCCAACTGGGTTGTTGGTTCGGTAGCCTTGTTGAGTAGCTGAATCAACATACAATACATTGGAAAAAATAGGCGTACTTGCAATATTTATTGAATTTTCATTCGAAAAAGCAATGGATCCTGGGTTAAAAAAAATACTTGCACCATCTTGAAAAAGTGCGGTGCCTGCACAACCCATTCCTTGCTGTTTTTGGCCTTGAAAATTTACTTGAAATCCTTGAGCATAGCTCCTATTTATGGATAAAAACACCAAAAGAAATAGAGAGAATATGTACATTTGTTTCATTAGCAGTTTGGATTTATTTCAAATATAGTAAAAATACATTTGTGGCTGTGATTTTTGAAAAAGTTTCTAATCAAGGAATAACTATGAATAATTTAAAATTTCTACTTGTATTGATCTCGTTTTTCACAGTAAATGAATTGTTTGCTCAAAAGGGTAAAGAAGCCTATTTGATTTACACTTCGAATGGAAAGAAAACCAATTTTCAATCCATCGAAAAACAGGCATTATTAGCAGATTTTGTATTTTTTGGTGAGTTTCATGATAATCCAATTTCACATTGGTTACAACTTGAATTGACGCAGGCCATGCACTCAAAATTCAAGGCTAATTTGATACTGGGATTTGAAATGTTTGAACAAGACCAACAAGCCATTCTAGATGCGTATGTGAAAGGTAAAATGGATGAAAAAAACTTTAAAGATTCTTGCAGACTCTGGCCTAATTACAGCACGGATTATAAACCCTTGGTTGATTTCGCGAAAGAAAATAAATTGAAATGTATTGCTTCCAATGTGCAACGAAAATACGCATCGCTTTTATTTAAAAAAGGAAGACAAGCGTTGGATACATTATCTCCCCTGATTAAATCCCAAATGGCTGATATTCAATTTCCTATTGATACTACTCTTTCTCAATATCGCGCTGTTCGTGAAATGGGCGGACATGCTATGGGATTGAATATGGTGGAGGCCCAGGCATTTAAGGACGCAAGCATGGCGAAATTTATTTTGGCAAATAGTAAACCAGATTCAAAAATGATCCATTTTAATGGCGCCTTCCATTCTGACTTTTATCAAGGGATACTTTGGTACCTAAATAAAGAAAAGCCAGCGGCTAAAATCCTTACGATTACCACGGTAACACAAACTCAATTAAACACCTTGGATAAAGAACATCTGAAGAAAGCGGATTTTATCATTTGTGTTCCAGAGTCAATGACTCGAACGCATTAAACTTTATCTCTTTTTTACTGTTAGGCTAAGATGAAAAACACGATTGTTTTATGGGGGGTAGGGTGGCTTGGGATTCCATTAGCTCAATCATTACAAAAAGCCGGAAATTCTGTTTGGTGCATCACCCGAAGTGAGGAAAAAAAGGCTTTTTTAGCGTCCAATGGAATTCATGCTGAATCGATTGAAGATTTTCAAAAAAACCACGAACTTATTTCAACTTGTTCCACGTTTATTATTGCGTTGCCACCTACTAAAGATAGTGATTTTTTGGAACAGATGAAACAAACCATTCAGCTTTTGCCTGCTGAAACGCATATCATTTATACAAGTTCAATTGGGGTTTATCTTCCAATATCAGGATTGGTCGATGAAAATTCTCCCATAGACGAAACGCATGCTGTAGCACAAATTGAAAAACTAGTTTCAACCTATAAACCTTATAAAAGCACTATTCTTCGTTTGGGTGGATTAATTGGACCAAAGAGACACCCAGTACATTTTTTAGCAAAAAGAAATCAGAATTCTAACCCTAATCAAGTAGTAAATTTAGTGCATCAAGAAGATGTCATTCGGGTGATTGAAGCGATGGTACAAACGCCTTTTTTTGGTATTTTCAATGTTTGTTCTTCCGAAAATCCTTTGCGAAAGGATTATTACAATGAGGCTGCTAATGCATTTGGTTTGGAACCCATCGGATTTGAAAAATCGACTTCAGAAAAAGGGAAAATAGTTGATTCTTCAAAATTGGTACAATTATTTCCAGCTGTTTTTTCCATGTCTATCCAGCACTTTGAAAGTTGTAAATGAAATTTTTCTGGGCAAAAGCATAACAAAAGTGCTTTTTTTACGTCTAACTTCACGTATGCGCGTGCGATTAATCATTTTCTTGTTTTTTCTGAGCTTTCAGTCTCATGCTTCACACATTATCGGAGGGGATATTTACTATGATTATCTAGGTAATAACCAATACCGGTTTTTTATTACACTCTATCGGGATTGCAATTCTACTGGTGCAGAATATGACAATCCTTTGAAATTAACTATTTACAATTCTTCTGGTTCAATGGTCCAAGATCTCAGTGTTCCATTTCCTGGAAGCGTTGTGTTGCCTTTGGTTTTTACGAATCCTTGTGCCACTCCACCAACAAATATTTGCGTGGAAAGAGCCATTTATACCATTGTTGTAAATCTTCCTCCTATTCCTGGTGGATATACTGTTTCTTATCAGCGCTGTTGTCGCGGGCCAAATATTACTAATTTATTGAACCCCGATGATACTGGTCTAACTTTGACGACAAATGTTCCTGGTTCAGAGACTGGGTTTACAGTAAATAGTAGTCCTCGCTTTACGAATTATCCACCGATTTTATTGTGTAATAATGATGAATTGGTGTTTGATCATTCCGCAACGGATCCTGATGGGGATGTTCTGGTGTATTCACTTGTCACCCCTTTTACAGGTGCCTCTTCCGTTAATCCTGCACCGCTTCAAGCTCCTGCACCTCCTTATTTCCCTGTTCAGTGGATTGGCCCATTCGGGTCTCAAGCTCCTTTGGGACCAGGTTCAAGCACGGTTATTGACCCAAATACTGGAATTCTCACTGTTAATCCTAGTATGATTGGTTTATTTGTTGTTGGTGTCATGGTGCGTGAATACCGAAACGGAGTGTTGGTGGGTCAAACGGTACGTGATTTTGTGTTCAAAGTATTCGATTGTAATATTACCCTCCAGGCTCTTTTACCAACCCAGGAGCAATTAGCGACGTTTGTTTCTTATTGCCAAGGATTGACCGTTAATTTTGAAAACAATTCGTACGGCGGAAGTAATTATGCATGGGATTTTGGTGTTTCTGGCACAAATGCGGATGTAAGTTCAATATATGAACCCACTTATACTTATCCTACTCCTGGCTCTTATGTGGCTCGTGTTATTGTTAATCCTGGCCAGCCCTGTACTGATACCGCATATATGTCGCTGATTGTTAACAATCCTTTTTCGGTTTCTTGGACAAGTCAAGACTCCTTGTGTATTATCAACAATTCATTTGATTTTGTTTGTCAAACTAGTAATCCGGGGGCTAATTTTTCATGGAATTTTGATCCCGATGCTTCCATTTTAACTTCAACCAACCTCACGGTTAATGATGTTTCTTTTGCTACATCTGGTTTTCAGACAATCACGATAAATGGGGACGATGGGGATTGTGTGACCAGTTACACGGATTCTGTATATATTTTTGACTTGCCGACGAGTAGTATTGATGTTCCTCCTTTGGTTCAATGCATTGGATTAACGGTTCCTTTTATTAATAATTCTGTCAATGCGTATAATTTTCAATGGGATTTTGGTATTCCGGGTACTTCCGTTGATCAAAGCACTCAATTTGAACCTGTTTATTCTTTTCAAAATCCGGGTACTTATACCGTTCAATTAATTTCAAGTTCAACGCTGGGTTGTTCTGATACATCAACTACCACCATAACGGTCAATGAACCATTGGTTATGTCTTTTACCCATTCAGATTCGTTGTGCATTACGGATGGATTATATGATTTTGACGCAACGGTTTCAGGTCCGGATTTCACCAATTATACGTGGGATTTTGGAATGAATTCTATTCCAACTGCCGCTAATTCAATTGATGTTTTCGGTGTTCAGTATTTGACTCCAGGCAATCATCCCGTTAGTTTAATCGGTTCGTATGATGTGTGTGCAGACACGATTTTTTCGTCTGTTTTTGTTTACAGCGAACCAGAAATCGATTTTCTATTTGTTAATTCTTTGCAATGTGCCCCGTCCACTGCCCAATTTGTTAATTTAAGTACTTCTAGCTCTCCAGCGATTTATTCATGGGATTTTGGTGATTCCGGAACATCTACCGCGTTTAGTCCGAGTCATGTTTATTGGGAAGTGGGCAGTTATAGCGTGGGTTTAACAATGATTACCCTTGCAGGCTGCATAGATACCCTGTATTTAATGAAACAAGATTTAGTGGTAGTTCATCCAAGTCCGGAAGCCAAGTTCTCGGTGAACCCCGAGAAAACAGATATTTGCCACCCTGCCGTTCGTTTTATCAATGAATCAATAGGGGGCAATGAGTATTTCTATTTTTTCGATCAGAATACTTTCACAAGCACAGAATCTGATTTTGTTCATAATTACACGAATGAAGGAACAGATTACCCAATCCAGGTAGTTTCCAACCAATTTGGATGCAAAGACACTGTTCGCCGAACTGTAATTATTGAACCTTTTTCGCTGTTTATACCCAATGCCTTTATTCCGGATAATGATGCGTTAAATGATGTTTTTCAGCCGGTAACAGATTTTGAAATTCTTGATTGGACGTTTCAAATTTATAACCGTTGGGGGCAAATGCTGTTTGAATCTACCCAATACGGGGAAGGATGGGACGGTACATTTAATGGATATCCAAGTCAAGATGGGTTGTATGCCTATGTGTTAACCTATCGTTCGTGTGCTAATCCGTACAATGCTAAAAAAATCACAGGTCATGTTTCTTTGTTGCGTTAAGAAATGAGTGAAAATGCCATTGAATCAAGAATAAAATCCTTGCCCGAATTTCCGGGTGTTTATCAATATATTGATGCCACTGGGAAAATTATTTATGTGGGCAAAGCTAAGAACTTAAAAAAGCGCGTTTCCTCTTATTTTAACAAGAATCATGACAACACTAAAACGGTTATCTTGGTTAAACAAATTCAAGACATTCGATTTATCGTAGTGGAAACGGAATTAGATGCCTTAATACTTGAAAACAATTTAATCAAAGAGTATCAACCCAAATACAACATTCAATTAAAAGACGATAAAACATTTCCATGGATTTGCATTAAAAACGAGCCCTATCCGCGTATTTTTTCCACCAGAAGAATTATTAAAGATGGCTCAACTTATTATGGTCCATATCCTGATGCAAAAGTGATGTATATTTTGTTAAAACTGATAAAGGAATTGTTCCCACTGAGGTCGTGTAAGTTAGACCTAAAAGAATCTAAAATTAAGGCTGGAAAATTTAGCGTTTGTCTTGAATACCATATTGGAAATTGTTTGGGCCCTTGCATACAAAAACAATCAGAAGAAGATTATTTAGAATCAATTAATCAAGTAAAACAGTTGCTAAAAGGGAATGTAATTGCCGTAAAAGCACTACTTAAGCGTAGAATGCAGGAATCTGCTGAGCGCTATAATTTTGAGCAGGCACAAGTCTATAAAGAGAAATTGAACTTACTGGAAGGGTATCAATCAAAATCAACAGTGGTATCTACTTCCATTGAGGCCCTGGATGTTTTTACGTGTTTGATAATTGAAACAACAGCGTATTTTAATTATTTGGTTATTCAGCACGGTGCAATTATTCATGCTTATACTTCTGAAGTGAATTGTTATCACGATGAAACTCAAGCAGAAGTAATAGAAAAAATGATTCCAAAACTCAAGGAATTGTATAACAGCTCGTCTAAAGAAATTTTAGTGGAAGAAATTCCTTTATTTCCCGATAATTCGTATCAATTTTCGATACCTCAGCGTGGGGATAAAAAACAGTTGCTCGAATTGTCCAAGCGCAATATTTTCTATTACCAGCAAGAGAAGAAGAAACGAGCCTTCCTGCAAACGCCTGAAAAAAAATACGAGGATATATTAAACCAAATGCAGCAAGAGCTTAAATTAGCTGAGATCCCTGTCCATATTGAGTGTTTTGATAATTCCAATTTTCAGGGAACAAATGCCGTTTCTGCATGTGTGGTATTCAAAAACGCGAAAGCTAGTAAAGCCGATTACCGCCATTTTAATGTAAAAACAGTGGAAGGACCTGATGATTTTGCTACGATGAAAGAAGTGGTTTTTCGCCGGTATTCACGCTTATTAAATGAAGAAAAACCCTTGCCTCAATTGATAGTTATTGATGGCGGGAAAGGACAATTAAGTGCGGCATTGGAAGTATTAGACGAATTAAATCTGCGCGGAAAAATTGCCATAATCGGCTTAGCAAAACGCATAGAAGAAGTGTTTTATCCAGGCGACACGAAAGCAATAATTTTGGATCGTAGGTCGGAAACCTTAAAAGTGTTGCAGCAATTACGCGATGAAGCACATCGATTCGGTATCACCCATCACCGTAACAAACGGAGTAAATCGAGCATACATTCCGAATTAGATGCAATTCCGGGTATCGGGCCAAAAACAAAGGAGAAATTATTGAAAGATTTTAAAAGTGTAACCCGCATAAAATCCGCAGAGCAACAGGAGTTGGAAAAATCCATTGGATTGGCAGCTGCAAAGAAAATTCTAAGTTGGAGAGGCTCCTTATTGCCCTAACCAAACTTTGGCAAAAAAGTTCTTTTGACGATTCGACACCATGAACTTATTTCCGCCATATGCTTTCATTACCACAAGGGTAGTATCATTTTTCATTACTCTAACCCAATTATACCCTTCCGGATACGTATCAGAAAGCCCTTCCATTACAATGGTTCCGTCATCCAATTGTACTTTGGTTGGTTCTAGAATGGTGGAGCTTGCTATATGAATATTTGCGTAATCTTCTAGGGACAAGGTATCTGTGATTGGAATAATCTCAACTCGGTAGGTATTTCCTTGTCCTAATTCGCAATACAAAAGTTCAACAGATCCATCTGTGCGAATCGTTTCAACGGGCTGTCCCGGAAACATGGCTACCACATCTGATTGTTCATTTTGATAGCGATAAAAATTGGCTTCTCTTACCTTTCGTTTTTCTGGTTGCGGCATTTCGCTATATGTTGCTGCAACTTTACGAACCGTATATCCTTTTTTGCGTAATTGCGCAATAATTCCCGTTGTACCTCCTAAATGCGAAGCGCCAACAGCACAAAAAACACTTCCTTTTTTTATAATGGAATCCAATCCTTCGGCCATAATACCGTTGCGTGTAACGATTAAATCTAGGTAGCCATTTTTAGAATAGCGCAAACTTTTTCGGGTAAATTCTTCAATTTTATTTATTTGTCCTTTCAAATAAAGATTGAAGACCACTTCTTCTCTCAGCTCACCAATTCCGAGTAAATTTTCCTGCAAATACGGTTGTTTGTTTTTTTTAATTCCGGTAAAAACCTTTAATTGATCTTCATAGGACTCAAAGAAAAAAAGCGATTTGGAAGCGTTACTGGCATATTGTTGAAAATAAGCGTCTACAAATTGAGGCATTCCATCTTCATTTCCATATACCGTACTCGTTGCTTTATCTGTTGTGGTATACGGATCGCCATACATGTCAAACTGAAGATTTACATCGGATTCTCTAACGTCCACTTTTTTAAATAGACTAAACAAGTCGGTTTCTAGGGCAATTGTTTTGGCTTTGTTGAGCGCATAATACAAGGTGTCCGGAAAACGAAATAAATCTTTATGGTTGTTGTGAAAGGTGCCAAAGAGGTATGATTTTTCTTTTAATCCATTACCCGAAACCTCCCAAAGCAATTCATTTTCAGGCTCGTATAACTGAGAAAACCCAGAAAACCCAATTAGTAAATAAGCGAACAGCAATACCCTCATCACTACAAATTTAGTGTTTTTTATCGGGAAAAAAGTTGCACAAAAAAAATGAATTTAGATAAGATGTTGATAGGTAAAGGAATTGAATATTGATAATTGGTATCCGGTATTTGTTTTGTGGAATTCAAAGTGAAAATCGGATAAATTGAACCTTTATTCGATAGAATTACAATTTCCTGGATATGTATAATCCATCCCGTACAGGAAGTAAAATTGATTCAAGCTGTTTGTGGTTCTGAACATAGTCATTGAACGCATCAATTAGTTGAGTGTCTACATCCATTTTTTCTTTGGGCATAGTCACTTTTCCGGACCAAAGTACATTGTCCGTCAGAATATAGCCACCCGTTCGCACTTTATTTATAACAAGATCAAGGTAATGGGTATAGTTTCGTTTATCAGCATCGATGAAAACCAGGTCAAAGGTATCTGTGAGGGTAGGAATAATTTCCAAGGCATTCCCTGTGATCTGCTCTATTGTATCGCTTAATCCTGCCTTTTGTATGAAATGGGAAATCATTTTTTCCAGTTCCGGATTTACGTCTATGGTGGTCAATTTGCCACCGTTTGGTAAGCCTTGTGCCATGGCAATAGCAGAATAACCGGTGTACGTTCCAATCTCGAGAATCCGTTTAGGCTGAATCATTTCTACTAAAAACCGCAACAATTGACCTTGAAAATGACCACTGAGCATGCGGGGTTGCATTACTTTTAGGTGTGTCTCTCTATTCAGTGTATACAATACCTCAGAT
>CAIUSK010000560.1 GCA_903901805.1 uncultured Flavobacteriales bacterium | reverse complement strand
TGCCATGTGCATTTGAGATGTTAAAATACCAAAGTGATAAAGTGTTCCATTTGGAACTGTATGACAACTATTATTTGCAATATCATTTTTACCAAAAAATCCCAATGGGATATATTTTCTATTCTCAGAAGTAGTACTTGGAATCAATATATATGTTTCTGGTTGATTTCTGTCACGAAATAATGCAGGTGTAGCTGAAAATTTCTGAGTAGAAGGCGCTATGCTGTTTAAACGAAATTTTTTAACTAATTCGATTCTTTTTATTACTTCGGGTAATTGTTTTAATTCACTAGGTTCGGTATTAATAAGCCATAGACACCAACGATTGAGACCATTTAAAAATTCTTGCGCAGAAATAAGTGGTAAAATAAATTTTTCAGCCTTAGGTTCTTTTTTTAAAAATTCATTTTTTTCAATATCAGATAAAAGTAAGTTTCCACCATCTAATGGCATATTTCCAAAATTCATTTTTGGGACATCACAAATAGGATTTGTTCGTTTTGAAATTAATATGTTTTTTGCATCCACTAAATAGGGATTGATGTTTTTTACTTTCAATTCATGGGCTTCGCCTTTAATGTCTTCATACTCAAAAAGGCTCTTGTTTGATGTATCAAAATTGGCAAATCCAACTATAACACAATATACAGCTGCGTTTCCTTTTGCTTCGTTGCTCCATTTAAAAGTACGATGCGCAAAATGAATTTTTATGTTGTATTTGTTTAAAAGTGTTCCCCAAAGAATGCTTGTTTGTTCTCCTTGAACAATCGAATTTGTTGACACAAACGCAACCTTTGTTTTAGTATCTTGTATGTATTTTGCTGCTTTAACATACCATGCGGATACATAATCCAATACACCACTTCCTTGAACTTTATCAAATTGTTTTACTACGGCATCTCGTTGAAATTGGCTCATTACTTTTGAACCAATAAACGGCGGATTGCCAATAATATAATCGTAATGAATTTTTTCTTTTGTATAATGAGACGGAAAATCTTCTGTGCTCGCTATTTCTTGTGCGTCTTTTGCGATAACGTTAACCGTACCGTATTCTGCAATCGGCTCAGCAACCGTTTTAAAATTTAATTGATCCGCCTTAATTGTTATCTCATCCACTATTTTTAAGGTCCCCCAATTTACCTCTAAAGCATCACCGTGCACAATCTTAGCTGATTTTTTCAATGGCAAACGCGCGAAGTATTGTCCAAATTCATTGCTAATGAGCATGTTCATTTGGTGATCAATTAACCACATGGCCACTTCGGCAATACGTGCTGGAAATTCTTCGTATTCGATGCCATACATCATGTCAACATCGAGCCAAATGATATCACTTACATCCAATACTCCTTGCCCTGACTTGTATGTAGCACGTAAAACTTCTAATTCTAATAAACGTAACTCGCGATAGGTAATCACCAAGAAGTTACCACAACCACAAGCAGGGTCTAAAAATTTAAGTTGGCTAATCTTTTTATGAAATTCAGGAAGTTTGTTTTTATTGCGTTTGATGCCTTCAAATTCATCATAAAGTTCGTCTAAAAACAAAGGTTTTATTAATTTGAGTATGTTGCTTTCACTGGTATAATGAGCACCTAAGTTTCTGCGTTCTTTTGGGTTCATCACACTTTGAAACATAGAACCAAAAATTGCCGGTGAAATTTTACTCCAATCGATGTAACAACAATCCAATAAGGCTTGGCGCATTTTGCTGTCAAAACTGGCCATAGGTAAAATTTCTTCAAATAATTTACCGTTCACATACGGAAAGTCGTTTAATTGCTCGTCCAGGTTTTTGAATCGTTTGTCATTTGGCGTGTTTAAAACTTGGAAAAGTTCCTGAATTTTTGATGCTAAATCACTACCGTCCTCTGCTGTTCTTTGTTCTATGTAATCTTGAAATTGTTGTTTATTGAAAATTGTGGTATCCTCCGCAAAAAGACAAAATAATATCCGAACCAAATACACTTCCAGCGGATGCCCCTCATAACCAATATCTTCTAATCGGTCGTGGAGTTTCCCCATTAACTCCGCAGCTTTGATGTTCGCTGGATCTTGCTCTTTAAATGTTTTCTTTTGGTAGCCTAATAAATACCCAAAACTTTGAACATTGAGTATTAATTCGTCTATCGTGAATTCTATTGTAGTTTGTTCTTCTGTATCGTACAACCTAAAAATATGGAAATCACATACCAAAATGTACTTTGGTAATTCGTTTTGTTTCAAACCATGGGTGTAATCAATCGCTTGTTGAAATGCTTTGTCTAGGTTTTTGCCCCGACTTTTCATTTCAACTAAAATGGTTCCTTTCCACAATAAGTCGATGTATCCATCAGCATCAGAGAGTTTTTTTACTCTATGCTCAAATGTTCCAATCTTTTTGCGATTTATTCCAAAGACATCAAAAAAAGCATCTAAGAATGGTTTTGCATCCGCTTCTTCGTTAATAGTATCTTTCCATTCTTTGGAAAATGCGAATGCTCTGTCTTTTATTTCGTTACAGCTGAGTGCCATTTAAAAGTATATTTAATTAAGATAAAACCATTGAATTATTAAACCACCTCAAATCGGATATAAGAAATATAGAAAACGAAATGTACTATTCAACTATAACACGAATATAGTTAATTTTTGAAATGAAAACTAGATTATTTTATTTTACTCAAACTTATTTTATCGCACAAATACCCATTCACTATCAGTAGATTGTGTTGCGCTAAATTCGTAATTATCGACCGTATAAAGTTTAAGTTCTTCCACCTCTTTCAAATCGTTTTCGATGAGGTATCTACTCATTCGACCCCGTGCATGCTTAGCGAAAATCATTACGGTTGAAAATTTTCCGTTTTTAAATTCTTTGAATGAAGGAGTGATTACTTGATTGTTGATTTTTTTGAAGTCAATTGCTTTACTGTACTCAGCCGAAGCTAGGTTTATGATTACTTCGTCGGTGCTAAGTTCTTGGTTTACTTGTTTCGTTAGTTTATCTCTCCAAAAGGCATATAGGTTTTTCTCCTTGGTTGAAACGGGAAAAGAGGTCCCCATTTCCAACCGATAGGGGAAAATTAAATCGGCTGGTTTTAGAATTCCATACAGTCCGGATAATATTCGCAACCTATCTTGTGCGATTTTTTTGTGTTCGTCCGACAATTCAAGATAATTCAGTCCTTTATATGCCTCTCCTATGAAAATGGAGGCCGCGGGTAACCATAATTCATCTTGTTCTACTGACCATTGCTGAAAACGATCAAAATTAAGTTGAGCCAGGTCCATTGAAATATCCATCAACTGAGCTAATGCTTTAGGCTTCAGTTTTTTAAGTTTTTTCACCAGTTTTTCTGAATCTTTAATAAATAAAGGATATTCTGAAAATTGCTCCGGTTCAACTCCTGCCGTGTGGATTGATTTTGCGGGTGAAAGTAAAATTTTCATAGGATATTAATCAGCTATTCTTCGGTTGGTTCAACATGTTTTTTGCTTCCAGCGTAAATTTCAAATTTTCGAAAACTACATTCTAAGTCACCATTAAACGCTTTTT
>CAIUSK010000559.1 GCA_903901805.1 uncultured Flavobacteriales bacterium | reverse complement strand
ATATTCCCTTCGGATAATGGATTTTGCTCTCTCCACTTTTGAGCTGTTATTCCAAATAAGGCAACATTCAATAAATCAGCTTCGTTGGCGTAAATCATCGATGCTTGTTCCTTTGTCAAAGTAGTGGGAATCAAATTTTCTTTGATGGCATCAGTGTGTATTTGATAATTGATTTTTGCGATGGTTCGCTGCACTGACCATTGGATATTTTTCTGATTTGCTTCTGTTTCTTTGAGACGTTGGAATTCATTTATAAGGTAGAGTTGAAAAGTTGGACTCAGCCACATGGCAAAATGAAACGCGATATCTTTTGTAGCAAAAGTACCTCCGTATCTACCTGATTTCACTTTGATACCCATAGCATTAGTTCTTCCTATCCATTGCCCAGCAGACATGATAAATCGGTTGACACCAGATTCATTTTCAATTACCCCGAATTCAGGGTAATTAAAACTCGAATTATGGATTTGTTCCCAAATACCAATGTATTCCAATGTGTTTTTATTAGATATCCATCTTCCAATTAATCCACTTCCTTCTCTCATTCCAAATGTCATGTCTGTTAATGAGATGTAATCTATATTCTGATTTTCAATTACTCGCACTTTTATTCCCTTAACTTCAATTTCATTCTTCATACATTCATTTTAAACTAAATATACTAATAATTAATCAATTTAAAGATTATTTTCTAATCAATATTAAACCTATTAAAGCCAAAGTGAAAATCCAGTAATTTAGGTGAGTCCCCAATAACTTATTGATTACCCAACTTCTTTTTCTTGCAATTTCTTATCTGTTAAAACTAATTATCCAGACAATCACGTCATTTTTTATGATTGAATATTATTTCGCTATGAATCTTATCTCCGTATTTACACTCAACTCAATAAACTACACCATCCATCAAGCTAAACAATTTATCTTCTTTCATTGATTCTCCCCTATTTTTTAAATCCAAAACGGATAGAGGTGGAATTACTTCATTGGATTTAACGTGCTCTGTCAATTCAATGTGAGGAATAAGATTTGATTTTTCTTGAACAACTATTGTTTTACCTTCACGGTATTTAAAAACAGTATCAACCATTTTTTCCTGCAGATAAACCGTGTCCGCAATCGAGAAAATTGGCTTTTCAACCACTTTAACAATGACCGTTTCTTTTCGAAAGAAGAAAAAAGTGAGGAGCGCAGCCGCTGAAGCAGAAGCGAATGGAATAATAATCTGACGTAAACGATTTGATTTTACTTCAGTCAAAACAAACGGACGGGCCTCCGGAACAACGTACAAATTCTTAGCTTCCAATATAGACAGGTGGGCCTGGTCAAATGCTTCTTTCGATGTTTGACTCAATACAAATCCTTGTTCCTTTGCCGTTAATTCTGTGAAAAAGAATTTTTCTTGTAATTCCAACAATTGTTCTTGCTCCTTTTTTAAACCTAATTCCATGTTAACTCAATTTAAAATGTTGCCCTGATTGATCAGGTGTAAATTCGTTTAATGATTGTGTGATTTTTTTCGTCGCATAAAACAAGCGCGACTTCACTGTTCCTTCTGGTTGATCAATAATTTCCGCAATTTCTTTCACGCTCATTTCTTCCATATAACGAAGTATGAATGCCATTCGATGATGTTCTTGTAATTGTTCGATTGCTTCTTTTAATGAACGTTGAAATATATCTCTATCCATTTGATTATCTGTAAAGTCGAAATGAAAGTCAAATTCCTTACTTCCTTCCTCAATACCTTCGTGAATTTTTTCTCGAAACGATGTTTTCACCATGTTGCTTGCAATGGTAAACATCCAAGTATAAAACCGTTTTTTAGGATCAAACAAGTGATGTTTTTCTAGAATTCGAAGAAACAAGTCTTGCACTAAATCCTGCGACTTATCTTCGTTTCCTTTCGTCATTCGCAGAAAAAAGCCAAGTACTTTTTTACTGTACCTGGCATGAATTTCTGTCAGCGCTTCATTGCGACGGCGTGAAGCGAGCAACTGCATGAGTGATTCATCAGAAAAAGATTGTATGTCTTTTTTAAGACCAAACATCCTACTCAGCTAATGCTTTTTGAATCTCTGCTTCAATTTTTAATTCCTTTGCAATTGCGTCAATAAGACCTTTGTAGTATACAATTCCCTCCAAATCGTCTGCAGTTTTAGAATGAAAATAGAGTTTCATTAATCCAGGAAGATACATATGCTTGATGCGAGAATCTAAATCGCCATAGCTATATGAAAAAGTCTTTGTCAAATGATCGAGAAGAAATCGCCTCTCAAAATTACGCTTGATCACAGCAACATTCTCCACATCTACTTTGCTGTAAACATAAGTCAAGCCTGTTAGATACAAATTTTCAGTTATCGTGGTATCTGTAAATTGTGCGGAAGCTGAAGTAGAAACATGAACGGAAATTTTTGCGTTATTTTCAAAAATATGTTTAAAAAGTTTAATTTCAAATAGTTCATTTTTATCAAAATCAAATGGGGTAATTCCTTTTTCTTTGAACAACTTAGCACGGTAATCATCCAATTGAATCATGGATGTATTGATGACGGTTACATCTTTACGATAATTCAACGCTTCTTGAACAATCCAAAGCGCATACGTATCATTATCACCCGCCGTAAAAACGATTCCATTTTCTGAAACTTCAGTTAAAACATTATAGCCCCAGTTCAATGCTCCTGAAGAAATTCGATTTATTTCAAACAATTTCTTTGCTACCCTAGAAAAAGTTTCCTTGTCTCGCTTAATTTCTGAATTTATCAAATAATCCAATAAAACACGTGGATCGTTTGGTTTTAGTTGATAGGCTTTAGCTAAGAATTTTTCATCATTATCACCCAAGCCTCTATCCCAATACATGATATAATTTGCTTCAAAACTTTGTGGAAGCGTGGCAAATAAATCATCCGCTATTTTATGACCTAATTCTGTATATAATTTCAGTTCTTTCTGATTGTCATAACTACAATTGCGTATTGCTCGAACCGCACTGTAATAGTTCATCCATGCTTCGTTATTTTTTTTGTTTTTATCAATTTCTGCTTTCCACAATTTTTCTTGTGTTTTGTACCATTCCACATCACGCCATTCGACAACAACACTATGCACCGTTTGTTTTTCTTGTGCGGTTGCCCCAAAAATGAACAAGACTAAACTTAAACTTCCAATTATTTTTTTCATCTTTTATTTTTTTTTATATCAGGCGGTGCACCAGCCGGTTTTGTTATTACTAAAAGTAATACTCAGAAAGTTGTTTATCGTTCATCGATTTTTAAAAAAAATTGTCTTTTGAATTTATCTAAAGAAATTATTCACAAAAAAAGCCGAATCAAACTGACCCGGCTTAGTTGAAAAACTATACTATTTCTTAATCGATTTTTGAACCTCTTTTCCGTTCTGCTTCGCGTAAAAGAATTTTTCGGATACGTAATCCTTTTGGAGTTACTTCTACATATTCATCATCCTGAATAAATTCTAATGCTTCCTCCAAGGTAAATACTTTTGCAGGTGCAATACGTACTTTATCATCTGAACCGGAAGCACGCATGTTGGTTAACTTTTTCGTTTTGGTAACATTCACACACAAATCACCAGCTCTTGAGTTTTCACCAATTACTTGACCTTCATAAATATTTTCATTCGGGTTGATAAAGAACGTTCCACGATCTTGCAAGTTATTGATTGAGTAAGGAATGGCTGTACCTTGTTCTAATGAAATCAACGATCCATTTTGTCTTCCTGGAATATCTCCTTTCATTGGTTGGTATTCTAAAAAGCGATGTGTCATAATGGCCTCTCCAGCGGTTTGCGTCAACAAATAACTTCTCAATCCAATAATACCACGAGATGGAATATTGAAACGAACAATTACGCGCTCCCCTTTTGTTTCCATCTGCAACAAATCACCTTTACGGCGAGTAACTGCCTCCACTGCAATTCCACTCATAGAATCCGGTAAATCGATTGTCAATTCTTCAATTGGCTCCGATTTTTTACCATCAATTTCTTTTATAATTACTTGAGGTTGTCCCACTTGCATTTCGTATCCTTCACGACGCATCGTTTCAATCAAAACAGATAAATGCAAGACACCACGACCAAAAACCATCCATTTGTCAGCTTTGTCTGTAGGCTCAACGCGCATCGCTAGATTTTTCTCCAATTCTTTTTCCAAACGTTCTTGGATGTGACGAGAGGTAATGAATTTTCCTTCTTTACCAAAGAATGGTGAATCATTGATAGAGAATAACATGGACATTGTTGGTTCATCCAAACTAATTGTTGGCAACGGCTCCGGATTTTCTGCATCACAAATGGAATCGCCAATATCAAATCCTTCAATTCCTGTAATCGCACAAATATCTCCAGGCTGAACTAGATCAACTTTTTTACGCTCCAATCCTTCAAAAACATAAACCTCTTTAATTCGATGTTTTTCTAACGTTCCATCACGTTTTGACAACTGAATAGGCATGTTTTCTTTGATTACACCACGTAACAAACGACCCACTGCAATCCGACCGACAAAAGAAGAATAATCCAACGAAGTGATTAACATTTGCGTATTTCCTTCTTGTATTTCTTTCGGTTTGAAATAATCAATAATCTTATCTAAAAGTGGAGTGATGCTATCTGTTTGATTTTTCCAATCATCCGACATCCAACCATTTTTTGCCGAACCATAGATGGCTGGAAAATCCAATTGTTCTTCAGAAGCATCTAATTCAAACATTAAATCAAATACTTTTTCATGCACTTCCTCTGGGGTACAATTCTCTTTGTCTACTTTATTGATAACCACGAGTGGATTTAATCCAAGGGCTAATGCCTTACCTAAAACGAAACGAGTTTGAGGCATTGGTCCTTCAAAAGCATCAACCAACAAACAAACTCCATCAGCCATGTTTAGGACACGCTCTACTTCACCTCCAAAGTCGGCGTGACCTGGAGTATCAATAATATTGATTTTTGTTCCTTTATAGGATACAGATACGTTTTTTGAAACGATTGTGATTCCACGCTCACGCTCCAAATCATTGTTATCAAGCATCAATTCTCCCGTAGGTCTATTTCTCTCATTTACGAAGTTCCCCGCTTCAATCATTCTATCAACCAAAGTAGTTTTACCGTGGTCAACGTGGGCAATAATAGCTATATTTCTAATTTCCATATTGGATATTTTCAATTGCGTTCGTTTGATTTCTGAAACCGCAATTTATTTGATTAATATTTAGGTTTTCTTCCGAATCCACCTGGTTTTCTATCTCTTGATCCTTCTGAACCGCGATCTGATCCAAATGCTCTTTTTTCTCCAAAAGGTTTTCTATCGGATGAACCACCCCTATCGCGATCTCTTCTTTCTCCGAAACTACTTCCAGATCCTGAAGAACGTCCGCCGAACGAACCTCCTGAAGAACGACCACCATATGAACCACCTGAAGAGCGACCACCATATGAACCACCCGAAGAGCGTTCACCTCCAGATCTTGAACCACCACCGCTACTATCGCGTTCTTTTGTCACCTCAACACGAAGTGTATTCCCTTCGTAGTTTTGGCCATTTACATTTTTCAAAATAGAACTAGTATGCTCAGTATCAGCCTCGAAGAATGAAAAACCACTCATCACTTGAATACGACCAATCAAATTAGAACTTAAACCTGTTGAATCGCAAATAACACGAACCATAGCACCAGGATTAAAATTCTGATCGCGACCAACACTTACAAAAAATCGAGTTTTACCTGCTTCTGTTTCATTTCCTGAACGGCCACCGCGATCATTGCGATCACCACGATCATTGCGATCTCTTCTTTCTCTTCCACCACGTTCAAAACCGCCACTTTCAAAATCACGATCTCTACCACGAGCACCTTTATCGCGTTCGTCAATATTCAAATCTCCAGCACGTTCGTAGTATTCAATAAAACGATTAAACTCCATGGAGATGAATTTTTTGATCACCTCTTCTTTCGAAAGATTTTCAAACTTCTCCAACAACATAGGAACAAAACCTGCAATATCTCTTTCTTTAACCTCAATTTCTTCCACTCGTGACACCAGTTTCATCAATTGAACTTCACAAATTTCAGCCGCCGACGGAATCAATCCTTTAGTTACTGGTACACGCAATTGTCTTTCCAATTGACGTATTTTACCCGTTTCACGAGCATTTATAAAGATCAAAGATTTACCCGTTTTTCCAGCACGTGCTGTACGACCACTTCTGTGTGTATAATTTTCTATATCATCAGGAAGATTATAATTGATCACGTGAGTAATATTATCGATATCCAAACCACGCGCAGCAACGTCAGTTGCAACCAATAATTGAATATCGCGCTTTCTGAAACGATCCATTACACGATCACGCATTGCTTGAGTTAAATCTCCGTGCAAAGGTTCTGCATTATAACCATCCTTAGCCAATTTTTCTGCGACACTAGCTGTTTCCATTCGTGTGCGACAAAAAACAAGTCCAAAAATAGTTGGATTAAAGTCGATTAAACGCTTAACTGCTTCAAAACGATCTTTTTCTCTAACCTGAAAATACGTGTGTTCAATATTTTCATTACTTTGATTTTTATGTCCCACAGAAACCTCAAATGGGTCGGACATATAATTAGAAGCAATTCTCGAAACTTCCGTTGGCATTGTTGCTGAAAACAACCAAACATTTTTTTCTTTTGGAGTCTGACTTAAAATTGAATCTAGGTCTTCTTTGAACCCCATATTCAACATTTCATCTGCTTCGTCTAAAATTACAATTTTGATGTCATCCAATGCAATTGCACGACGATTAATCAAATCCATTAAACGCCCGGGAGTAGCAACAATAATTGATGCTCCTCTTTTGATATCAGACATTTGTTTACGAATATCTGTACCACCATAAACAGAAACGATACTCAATTCCATGAATTTAGAATAGGTTTCGAGGTCTTTAGTGATTTGTAAACACAATTCGCGAGTAGGACAAAGAACAAGTCCTTGAGGAATACTCTTTTTGTTGTTTATATTATTAATTAATGGAAGACCGAAAGCTGCTGTTTTACCTGTTCCTGTTTGAGCTAAACCGACTAAGTCTCTTTGTTGGTTTAATAAGGCTGGAATAGCCTGTTCTTGAATCGGGGTTGGTGTTTCGAAACCTAATTCGGCCAATGCCTTCAAAACTGCACCATCCAATCCGAGTTCTTCAAATGTCATATACTATATTAAAAATTAGCCGCAAAGGTAGGGATAAAAAAAGTATAAAAAAGCGTAAAACCTAGTAATTTCGAAATGATTAGGCTTTCTTAACGTATTGAAATAAAAATTATACTATAAAAAACTAAAAATAACTTATATTTTTTATTCAGTTTTGTGTTCAAGGACGAGGCTAAATATAGCACATTTAAAAAAATCAAATAAAAAAATCGAAGTCAAGTTACCTTAACTTCGATCTCATGCAGTTTTTCAAAAATCAATATTTTAAAAATACAAATCTCGCACTTACTTGTGACAACTCAGGTCAATGCGAAATTTAATTCTTTTTTACGTTTACCGCGTTCCATCCTTTTGGTCCGCGAGCCATCTCAAATGTTACACTATCATTTTCAGCGATTTCACCCGAAACTGCATTAATATGAACAAAAATATTTTCCTGTGTTTCTAAATCTTTGATAAATCCGTATCCTTTAGAAGAATTAAAGAAAGCAACCTTCCCAGTACGCTTCCCATCTGTGGGAATATCTTCCCTCTTTGGAATCCCTATTTCAATGGATTCAGCACTAATTACTTTTCGAACTTTAGGATCAATTGGAGTATCTGAAATATTTCCGTTTTCATCCACATAAGCCATCATGTTTTCCAAACCACCGCCTTTTGTATTAGCCTTTCTTTCTTCTTTTTTGATGGATTTTTCCTGGCGTTTTTTTAATTTGTTTTTATCTTTTTCTTTTTTATTAAAAGTTTCTTGTGATCTCCCCATTTAAATTCAATTTCGTATTAATGTATAAATTGTACTATTTGATAAAGGACAGAGTAAAACGATAATGTTTGATTGTTCGAAAATATCGAATTACAAGAATTTAATTCGCAAAACTGCCATTTTTATAAAATTAAGTAAATTCTCGGACAATCGACCCATTTATTTTAATTTAAAGGTAAAACTAAGATTCAATTAACATAATTCAACAATTCTCATTTGATTCGATTAGAATTAATATTCAACATTTTTCCGGCTGGGCTGTTTATATAAAAGAACATGACAAATATTAATGAGGAAAAAGCAACGCGCCTCCTATTTTTTTCGTTTTTTTACACAGTAAATGAATTTGTTTAAAGGATATTTCAAACTTACTCTCCATTTTTTATTGATAATGTTCTCATTATCAATACTTAATTCAATATCATTCAGTCAGATTGTTTCTCCATTCAATATTAGACACCAAACTAATCAGAAGGGTGGTATAATGTTTTTATCGAATGTTGCCTTAACTTGTAATTCAAACAACAATAATTGTTCTACTTATCAAAACCAACTTCCTCCTGCGGGTAATCACAATCAGGATGGAGGAATTACCATGGGTTATGTGGATACCGATAATACTACAGCAACATGGATGTCAAGCAGCGATAGCTTAAACCTTGACATATGTAGCGAAATTACATGGGCGGGATTGTATTGGAGTGCTCGAATTGAATCTACAACTACAAATTACGCCTTCCGAAATCAAGTAAAATTAAAAGTAAATAATGGTGCTTATGTAAATCTGGTAGCTGACAATTTGTTGGATGTTACAACTATACCAGGTAATAACAATTTCGCAATGCCGGGTTACTTTTGCTTTAAAAACATTACTTCTCTTGTACAACCAACGAATGGAAACGGTCGTTTTACGGTGGCTAATATTGTTTCCCGAACGGGATCAAGTAATTTGTTTGGAGCTTGGACTATTGTGGTAGTTTATAAAAACTCACTTCAATCCATGCGAAATTTAACCGTTTTTGATGGGATGGCTTATGTGAGCAATGGTAATGATCTTGATATTCCTATTTCGGGTTTTACAACACCATCAGTTGGTCCAGTTAGTTTTGAATTAGGGGTTGTGGCGTATGAGGGGGATCGCTCGATTCAAGGTGATAAATTACAATTTAATGGAAATGGAACATTTTTAAACGTGCCCGATCCAGTTAGAAATGCCAATGATTTTTTTAATAGCACATTGACCTATAACGGAGCATTAACCCCATACAGAATACCCAGTTATAACAACACCTTAGGCTTTGATACCGGGATTTTTTCACCAAATAACACCACACAAACTTATCTTCCGAATAGTGCAACTTCCGCTACCGTAAGAGTTGCAACAACACAAGATGCGATTCTACCTAGAGTTATAACTTCGGCAATTGATATTTACGAGCCCGATTTGCGAGCCACTGTTTACATCAATGATTTGAATGGCGCTCCTGCACAACCCAATGATATTTTAGAATATACCATTGTCGGGAAAAATATTGGTTCCGATCAATCTTTTAATACCTTCATTACTGATACATTAGATATCCGAACGGATTATATTGCGAATTCTATTAGTTATTTAAACGGACCATTTGTTGGAACAAAAACAGATGCATCTGGAGATGACCAAGCAGAATACGATCCTATAAATCGCGTTATCAAAGCGAGAGTGAATAACGGCGCCACTAATTCCCTTGGAGGACTCATGCTTAATTCATCATCTGGTTCAGATAGCGCAGTGGTTCGATTCAGAGTTCGTGTGGTTAATGATTGTGTCATATTAAGTTGCGACAGTACTCTTGAAAATAAAGCATATATTTTTGGAACTGGCGGCATCTCGAGTAATTCGTATAATAACGGTGGCGCTTCCGATCTATATGATGCAAATGGTTGTCCATCTACATCAAGTAATTTAATTTCAGTATTCGCACCTAACTGCCCACAAATTTCGATTATCGATAACGCCCCATTTTGTATTGGGGACAATCTACTACTAACAGCTCCTTATTCATCTTACGCTAATTATTCTTGGACTGGTCCAAATGGGTTCATATCTGATTCATCCTCCATTTCAATTCCTAATGCGTCTGCAATCAATTCAGGAATGTACTCTTTGAGTGTTTCATTGCAAGATGGTTCCTGTACTTACAACAATTTACTTGACAGTGTTATTATTTATGATAACCCGAGTATTCAATTACAGAATTTAACAAACAGTTTGTGCTTCAATTCTAACAACGGCTCGATAACTGTGGCTGGGATTGGAAATAGTCCCTTCACCTATTTATGGAACAATAATTCAACGAATCCCACAATAACTAATTTAACACCTGGAAGTTATACCGTAACAGCTACAGATATTCATACGTGTACTGCAACAGAAACATATACCATCACACAGCCAACAGCATTATCAGCACTGGCGAGTATCACCTCTAATTATAATGGCAAGAATATTAGTTGTTTTGGCGCTTCTGACGGATCTGCCTCAGTTTCCTATTCTGGAGGAACAGCACCCTATTTGATTAGTTGGTCACCGGGAGGAGCTACTACTCCTTCCATTTCTAATTTAGGACCTGGGACATACACAGCCACAATAACGGATGCAAACGGCTGTATTAAAACCAGCTCGGTTACTTTGACACAACCCACAGCAATCACATTGACAAACACAAAAATCAATGTTTCT
>CAIUSK010000558.1 GCA_903901805.1 uncultured Flavobacteriales bacterium | reverse complement strand
TATTCGAATCAATTTATATGGCAAGATTTCCGCATATTTTATGAGTTAAATAATACCAAACGAGACGAAGGAAAGAGAAAAAACAATGATGATATATATTTTAGTTCCTCCTTCGATTTAGCAGGAAACACACCGTGGATGTTTCGAGCAAATCAAGAATTAAATGACCAAAACCAATATAAAATATTTGGATTGGGCTATTCTCAATTTTTCCGATTGGATAATGAGTTTATTTATTCGCATAAATTCAACGTTAAAAGTAGTTTACACAATAGAATTCAAGCCGGATATGGTTTACCTTATGGCAATTCTAACACTTCCCTACCCTATGATTATAGTTTCTATGCCGGTGGTGCGAATGATAATAGAGGATGGAAAGCACGAAGTTTGGGTCCTGGATTATATAAATATTACTTAGATACCACTAGAACGCTCACGCAAGTAGCTGATATACGATTAGGGATATCACTCGAATACCGTTTCAACATCACAAAAACATTTAAATCTTGTTTTTTCATGGATGCAGGAAATATTTGGACAAATAAAGCGGATCCTCAAAGGGTTGGAGGTAATTTCACTCCTGATTTTTATAAACAAATTGCTTTTGCAGCGGGAACTGGAATTCGAATTGACTTAAGTTTCTTTATAATACGTTTTGATGTTGGGATTCCTATTTATAATCCAGTATTTCCAAAGGGTTCGCGCTGGATATTTGAAAACAGCACCAATTATGTGAATGATGGAATACAATATTTTGATGGTGTAACTAATCTAACACCGGAACAAACTGCCACCTATACTCTTGAAAAACTTCCAAAACGTTTTCCACCAGCTATACATTTTGGACTAGGATTTCCTTTTTAATTCAGCGATTATTTATTGTCGTATACGGGGAAAATTGACCAGCTTCAAATTGAAATAGGTCCAATCCTTCTTCTGAAATCCTTAAAAAAGTATTTTGAGATAACCATTCACCTAAATTTATATAGCGAGACGATTCAGCAACTTGAATATCTAAAGGTAAATGACGGTGTCCAAAAATGAAGCAATCAACAGGTTCATTTTTTATATATTCTTGACAAAAATGATAGAGTCGTTCATTTTCTACACCTTTAAAAAGTGAATCTTCATTTCCAGTAGCTGCGCGACTCGATTTTGAAAAGTAACTCGCGATTCCAATTCCAAAATTTGGATGAATCCGAGCAAACATCCATTGACAAAATGAATTTCTAAAAATCTTTTTTAAGACCTTGTATTTAACATCACCGGGGCCATTTCCATCACCATGTCCAATTAGGTATTTTTTACCAAAGAAAGTTTTAGTAACCATGTCAGCATGTAGTTCAATCCCAAGTTCTTGAGGAAGGTAATCAAACATCCACATATCATGATTCCCCTTAAAAAGGTGAACAATTATGCCTTGATCAGTGAGTTCAGCAATTTTACCTTGCAAGCGCACAAAACCTTTGGGAATGGCATGGCGGTATTCAAACCAGAAATCAAAAACATCACCAACTAAATAAATTTCGGTAGCATCTTTTTTTATAATATCTAGCCATTCGACAATTCTTTTTTCGCGTTCTAAACTCTTTTCGTAGGAAGGAACTCCCAAGTGAAAATCGGAAGCTAAATAGATATTTTTCCGAACAGACAAATTAAAATCCGTAGATTTTTTGTAATTCAGTCTCCAAAGCCGGTCCACGCAAATTGGTATTGATAATTTGACCTTCCTTATCAATTAATATTGTCAACGGAATACTTTTAACGCCGTATTTCTGACCAACCTTACTTTGCCAACCTCCTAAGTCGGAAACATGATTTGGCCAAACTAATCCATCTTTTTCAATGGCACTCAACCATTTTGTTTTATCACTATCCAAGGATACACTCATTACAGTAAAACCTGCATCTTTATATTTAGCATAGGTTTTAACTACATTTGGATTTTCAGCTCGACAAGGCCCACACCAAGAAGCCCAAAAATCGATTAATACAACTTTTCCTTTCAAATCTGAAAGTTTCATTTTTGTTTTTCCATCTGTTTTTAACTCTTCAAAGTCAGGGGCTATTTTGCCTTTTGCCAACGGATTATCATCAATTAATTTCTTTCTAAATTGCAGATACCTTGTGTTTTCAGCTTGTACAGATGGACTTTCAGAAAATGCATTTATAACTTGAGTTATAATAAGTTGATAATTGTCAAAATCTTTATTGGGATCAATCATTTTTATCATCGGGTATAAAGCCGCTGAATTTTGATTCATCTGCACATAAGTTTGTTTGAATTGCTCAAATTCCATGTATCTCGGAGTAATTTCGTTATAGATCTCTTGTTGGCGCGCAGGATTGGTTTGAATTACTTTATTTGCTGAATCTAAAACGCGGAGCCAATTATTTTCTGCGCGTTGAAATTCCATTAATTGCTGAGATTCATCCGAATTTACAATGTTGCAGAACTTATCTAATTTATTTCCATCTCCATAAATTTTTATTTCTGAGTTGTTTCGCAAAACCAATGGAATAAGTTGGCTATTTAATTTCACATAATAATAATCAGCACTTGGAAGTTTACCGATAAATTTAAATGACCCATTTTTTGATAATTCTGAGTCCATCAAATTCGTTGCATTGCCATTTTCTATTCTTACTAATTCAATCTTTTTAAAATCAGTATTTGCTACCGTCCCAGTTACAGAAATTTGGATTTCAGTTTGAGCCGTCGCAGGAAATAATCCTAAAATGCCGCTGAAGTATAGGAGAATGTTCTTTTTCATTTGTTAAAGATTTTTTTCAATTTGTTTTCTAATGCAATTCCGCGCAGTCCCCTAGCAATTATCTTGCCTTCTTTATTCAGAAGTACGGTATGCGGAATTGAGTTAAATCCATACAATTGCGTTAAGGGCGTTTTCCATCCTTGAAGATCACTTCCGTGGTTTGGCCAAATTAATCCATCTTTTTGAATGGCTTCTTTCCATTTATCAGCTTTATCATCCAAAGAAACAGAGAATATCGTAAATCCTTCTGCTTTGTACTTATTATATAATCTGAGTAAATTTGGACTTTCCTGTCTACATGGCCCACACCAAGAGGCCCAAAAATCAACCAAAACATATTGACCTTTTAAGTCTGAAAGTTTAATTTCTGTTCCTTGTGGCGTTTTTAAGGTAAAATCTTGAGCTTCCATTTTTCCTTCTTTCATCATTATTTCTTCCTGGTAAATTCGTTCAATTTGCCCAGTTTGTTGTTCGATCATTTGAACGCGCGGAGCTTCCGGATGTTTCACTTTTAAATTTGAGACAACTTCTTGCATGAGTTTTAAATGAGTTGGGTCCCAATCGTCCATTGATTGAATAGGAGCTAAAAATGAAAATAACACTAAATTGAAATCTGATTTTTTATTTTGTTTGACCAAGTTAACTGCATTTGAGTCTAATTCTTTCATGATTACATCTAAAAAAACCTCAGATTCTTCTTTAGTAATCCTCGGATTTTCATTACGCAAAGTCGTTTGTTTGGCTAAAAAATTATTCTTTAGTCGTGTAAAATCATTGGCTTGTTTTGCCCATGAAACGCCACTTATATTAGGTTCAACATCAAATTTTTCAAATGAAGTGTTCAATTTTATTTTATCCTTCGGAGCAATAACCAATTCAAGCACTTTAGATTCATTTTCAAGAATTAACTGAAAAGCATCAAAGTGATCAATATGTCCAATTAACTGAAAATTACCATTACCATCTATTACGCCTTTAGCGACATCCTTTTGATTTCCTTCGGGATTTGTGCTAACTAAAAATATTTTTTTATTCGACGCTTTTTTTATAGTTCCCGATATCT
>CAIUSK010000557.1 GCA_903901805.1 uncultured Flavobacteriales bacterium | reverse complement strand
TTCAACAGAAGCACGTAAGCGACTAAGAATACTTCGAGGTGAAAAAGTTATTGATGGCGAAAACGATATAGAAAATAAGTAATTATGAGTCGATTAATAATTACACCGACACCAATTGGCAATCTCGAGGATATCACGCTTAGAGCTATTCGTCACCTGAAGGAATGCGATTTTATTTTAGCTGAAGATACGCGCGTAACCCGCAAATTACTGAATCATTTAGAAATATCTAAATCCGTTTTCTCTTTTCATAGTCACAATGAGCATCGGGTTTTAAATCAAGTAATTCAGAAAATTCAAGAAGCTGAAAATGTTGTTTTAGTGAGTGATGCTGGTACACCTGGGATTTCTGATCCTGGATTTTTACTCATTCGTTCTTGTATCGAAAATGATATTGAAATAGAATGTCTTCCTGGTCCTACGGCGGTTATCCCTGCTTTAGTGGTTAGTGGGTTCCCAACTGATAGATTTATTTTCGAAGGTTTTCTTGCCCATAAAAAAGGACGTCAAACGCGGATTAAAGAAATTTGTTCTGAAACGAGAACTACTGTATTGTATGAATCTCCGCATCGAATAAATAAAATGTTAAAACAATTTCAAGAGTTTATTCATCCAGATCGTCAAATTGCGGTCATTCGTGAAATTTCAAAAATGTTTGAAGAGGTGAAACGCGGAAATATTCAAGAATTGATCGATTTTTCAGAAACTAAAGAACTCAAAGGAGAAATTGTCGTGGTTGTTTCTGCAATTTAATTTTTTTTCAAAAAACTATTCAAATAATAAACTGTTTTTAGTAAATTGTACCCTTAAACTAAAAACTATGAATACTAATTATTTGCGTTATTTTAAAATAGTTGTTTTTCTGCTATTTTCATTTACTTCATTTTCTCAACAATGGGTTGAAATGATGAGAAATCCAAATGCTAATTTCTATGAGACACAAGCTGAATTTGAAGCTTATTGGGCGGGTAAAACCATTCAAAAAGGTAAAGGTTATAAAGCTTTTAAAAGATGGGAGCATTATATGGAACCTAGAGTGTATCCTTCTGGTAATGTTACAGCACCCTCTCAAACATACAAAAACTATAAACAATGGGAAGCAGATCTAGCTGCAGCAGGAATACCAAAATCAACTAGTGGAAACTGGCAAATAATAGGGCCAATTGGGAAACCTTCAGGAGGTGGAGCCGGTCGATTAAATTTTATCCGTTTTGATCCAACAACGAGTAATACAATTTGGGTAGGTGCTCCGGATGGTGGATTGTGGAAGACAACAAACGGTGGAACAAGCTGGTCCACTAATACGGACCAATTATCAGTTATTGGAGTTTCAGATGTAGCAATTGATCCTTCAAATACACAAATTATGTATTTAGCTACTGGTGATAGTGATGGTAGTGATACGTGGAGTATTGGTTTATTAAAATCTACCGATGGCGGTAATACTTGGAATACGACCGGATTAACATGGAATTCAAACCAAGGTAGAACTATCGGACGGGTTTTGATTAATCCTTCCAACCCTCAAAATATATTAGTCTTTTCAAGTGCAGGAATATTTAGATCCACGAATGGAGGAACAACGTTTACAACAGCAACAGGTAGTTTCGGATGTTCAGACGGTGAATTTAAACCGGGAGATCCTAACACAGTATATGCTTGTGGAAATTTATTTAAGAGATCAACAGATGGAGGTGTAACTTGGACTGCTGTAACAACGGGACTAACAGGAATTGGTCGTTTATCAATGGCAGTTACACCGGGTAATAGTGCTTATGTTTACTTGTTGGCCGCAAATAACACAGATAATGGCTACAAAGGTTTAGTGCGCTCTACTAATAGCGGAACAAGTTTTACTTCACAATCAACAACTCCGAACATTCTTGGTTTTGATAACGGAGCCGATGCAGGAGGTCAAGGCTGGTATGATTTAGCAATTGCAGCCTCTCCAACTAATGCGGAAGAAGTTATTATTGGAGGAATAAATCATTGGAGATCAACCAATGGAGGTTCAACATGGACAATGATCTCTCATTGGTATGGAGGATTCAGTAAACCATATGTGCATGCCGATGTTCATGATATTCAATACTTACCGGGCTCCGGAACAACTATTTTTTCTGCTAATGATGGAGGATTTTTCAAAACAACAAATAGTGGTTCTGCATGGACTGATTTGAGTTCTAATTTAGCAATAGCACAACAGTATCGTTTTAGTCTCTCAACTTCTTCTGCAAATATGATTTTAGCCGGTCATCAAGATAATGGTACAAACCGAACTACTAATTTAACTGCTTGGACAGAAGTTGGAGGCGGTGATGGTATGGATTGTTTTATTGACAGAACGAATAACAATCGTCAGATATCTTCTGTTTATTATGGTGACTATTCAAGGACTTTGACAGGGGGGGCAACATTTGCAAATATCACCGATCCAACCGGTCAAGGAGAATGGGTGAGCCCTATTCATCAAGATCCAGTTGATGCAAATATGGCCTACACTGGCGGTAGAACTGCGTTGTTCAGATCTTCAAATATTTGGGCTACAACTGTTGCATGGACAACCATGGGAACGCCTCCACCTGCTGCAGCAACAATAACTGAATTTGCAATAGCACCTAGTAATAATCAAGTGATTTATTCTTTGAAAGATGGAAGTGGAGGGGTATCGAAGTCAACTAATGGTGGAACATCATTTACTTCTTGTGCCAACCCAACAACAGCTGCATCACCAACTTGGGTCGCAATATCCAACACTGATCCAAATGTTGTTTACGTGACATATTCAGGGTATACGGCAACTGCTAAAGTTTACAAATCTACGAATGGTGGAACTTCATGGACAAATATTTCCACTGGTTTACCAAATGTCCCTGTAAATTGTATTGTTTACCAAAACGGCGCAACAGGTGGTGATGGTGTTTATATTGGAACTGATGTTGGAGTATATTATAGAGATAACGCTACCAATAATTGGATAGATTTTAGTTCTGGCTTACCAAATTGTGCGGTTTCTGATTTGGAAATATATTATGCAACTGGTAGATTGAGAGCTGCAACTTTTGGAAGAGGAACTTGGGATTCAGATCTTTATACGTCTATTCCAACCACTCCCGTTGCTTCATTCACATCGAATAATACCACTATCTGTGTTGGACAATCTGTTCAATTCACGAATACATCAACTGGTCAACCAACATCGTATTCTTGGTCATTTACTGGTGGTTCACCAACAACAAGCACACTTCAAAATCCAGTTATCACATATAATACTGTTGGAACATATGCTGTTTCCTTAACCGTAACAAATGCGAATGGAACGAATGTGGCAAATCAAACCAATTATATTACTGTAGTTGGTAATTCAGGCGCTCCACTTCCTTTAATTGAAGGGTTTGCAGCAACCACATTTCCTCCAACAGGTTGGACAAGTATTAATTTAGATGCAACGGACACAACATGGATGAGAAGTGCAACAGTAGGTAATGCTCCAACAGCAGGAAATTCCATGGTGTTTTTGAATTTTTTCAAAGACGACATTGGAAATCAAGACGAAATGAGAACTCCAAAATTAGATTTCACGGGATATTCTGCAGCTCAAATGACCTTTAACGTTGCTTATGCAGCTTATAGTGCGACTTATGTAGATGGTTTAGAGGTTTTAATTTCAACAGATTGCGGTACAACATGGACATCTTTATACAATAAGACAGGTTCAACCGTTGCAACAGGAAATTTACCAACAGCGGCCCTAACCACAGCGGCCTTTGTTCCAACTGCTGCTCAGTGGAGAACGGAAACGATCAACTTGAACACGTATATTAACAATCCTAGTGTTCAATTAGCGTTTAGAAATATAGCTGGATATGGAAATAATCTTTATATAGATAATATTAACATCACTGGTACGGCTGTGCCTACTGCTCCAACAGCAAGTTTCACCTCAACCCCTACATCAACTGCATGTGAAGGACAAACAGTGCAATATACAAGCACATCCACCGGAAATCCATCGACTTACGCTTGGACATTTACAGGGGGGACTCCTGCAACAAGCACAATTCAAAATCCAACCGTTACTTATGCTACAGCTGGAACATATAATGTTGTATTAACTGCAACGAATGCTGCAGGTAGTAATACATCCACGCAGAACAATTATATTACAGTAAATCAAACACCAACCTTAACCGGAACTACTCCAGGAAGCAGATGTGGACAAGGCACTGTGAATCTTTCAGCTGTTGCTTCTTCTGGAACTATTTCTTGGTTTTCAACGGCAACAGGTGGTACTGCATTAGGAACTGGCGCAACGTTTACAACGCCTTCAATTGGTGTAAATACTACTTATTATGCAGAAGTTAGTTCGAATGGCTGTACATCAGCAAGAACAGCAGTTTTAGCGGCAATTAACACAAATCCAACCGTTACTGTTCCTGCTACTCAAAACATTTGTTTAGGCAGTTCATCTAACCCAATTAATTTCACTGGAAATAGCGGTAATACTTCTTATAACTGGAGTAATTCAAACACAGGTATAGGCATTGGAGCAAGTGGAACAGGAAACATCGCCTCATTTACTCCAACATCAATTGGAACTGCAACAATTATAGTTACGCCAACATTAAATAGTTGTACGGGAACACCTCAATCATTTGTAATCAATGTAAACGCAATTCCAGTTGTAACAATTGATTTATCTTCAGTTGGAACACCTTGTGTTACGGATGCTGCATTTCAATTAACAGGTGGATCACCAGTTGGAGGAACTTATAGTGGCGCTGGAGTTTCAAATGGTAGTTTCAACCCTGCATTATCAGGTGTTGGTACACAAACAATAACTTATGCATATACAGCGAATGGATGTAGTAGTAGCTCTTCTTCAACAATCACAGTAGATGGCTGTTCAAGCTTAGAGGACTCTGAAAACACAACTTTGGTGATTTTCCCAAATCCAACAAGCGGACTTCTATCAATTAATGGTTTAATTAAAGACCAATTCCAAACACTTGAATTAATTGATGTAACAGGGAGAATTTGTGGCAATTGGAATATAAATACATCTAATGTAGAAATTGATTTAACCAAATTTTCAACGGGTACATATAATTTAATTTTCAAAGGAAAAACAGCTGAAACTGTTCGAAGAATTGAAATTAAAAGATAAACGATTATTGTTTTATTGTTTTTTAAGAGGCTGTCAATTTTGACAGCCTTTTTCATTTGAATTAAATGAAAAAATGTAACTAAACTGAAATTCAATCTTTTTAACAAGGTATTTGTGTAAAACTAATTTTAAAAACGGTTTGTATCCATGGTTAACTCAAATAATTGATAGTAAATTTGTACGATATTTTATACCAGAAAATGATTAGATTTATTTTTATTTCGGTTGTATTTTTTTCATCATACTTCCTTTATGCTCAACCTGCTCAACTTGATAAAAACAAGGATTCATATAATTGGATGGTTGGTGCTTCTTGGAATTTTGCTTCACCAGCAAAAGAAATGAGTAATATTCAAGGATTGGCTTATCCATCTCGGTTTTTAGTAGACAAGCATTATTATGGAGGATGGAGTATTGAAGGTGCTATGGCTTTTGGTAAATTCGATACAATCGGAGTTTTCGCTGATACAGTAACAAGAAAAACATCTTTCTTTTCGCTGGATGCAAACATTAGATATAGCTTTCAAAAAAGTCTTTATCCGTCTCAAACATTAGATCCTTACTTTTCATATGGTTTAGGTATAACAAATCGATCTGCATTAGGAACGAATGTTAATTTAAATGCCGCAGTTGGTTTGAACCTATGGATATCCAGCAATGTTGGTCTTCAATTACAGTCATCCGTTAAATTTGCATTGACATCAGATATATTAAAATCGGATAAACATTATCTGCAACATTCTGTTGGACTTGTTGTTCGTATTCCTGAAGGGAGCATCACAGATAGCAATTTTAGTAAAAGAAGGTATAAGAAAATAAAAATAATTCGAGAAAAGCCTAAGAAGAAAAAGAAGAAAAAAGAGAGTGACGCCAAGTGATTTTTAATTATTCTACCATATTGGTTCTCTTTCTTTGGCTAGTTTCCTGCTCCACTAAAACGAATGAAAAAGTGAAGGATATGGGTGATATCATACCCAAATCAACGAACAAAAAACCAACAACTAATATAGATTCTATATCTAGTGATACATTGCTGAATACTTATTTTGATAAGTTTATAAATTGGAAAATTGATAGCGTAAAACAAGTTGAATCTAATTTTATACCTGATCGTTTCAATCCAATAAGTTCAAAGAAATTAATAGCCTATTCAAACAAGGACAGCACTCATTTTTTAGTTTGGAACTACAAAGATTCCGTTGAATCTAAAAGAGCACTTTTTAATTTTCTTGATTGCGTAGAAAAACCATGTAGACCAATTCAATTACTCGAAAGAAAAAGAATATCATCAAGTAATATTGCCATTTTTAAAAACGAAAAATCCCTTATTCTTGTTAAAAGCTCAAGTACGATTATACTAAAAGAATGGCTTTCTTTCTTTTACCTCAAAGAAATATCAAGTGGTTTTGATATAATCGTTGAGCAAGTTAAAAATGGAAAAGCAAATTGGTATTCTTCCAGTAAAGAAAAATATAAACCATTAACCCAGTAAAAATTATGATTCTCGATCGCGGATATATTATTATTGAACCCAAGCAGCCTTTTATTGATTGGTTGATGAAGCACGAAGATACAGAACCTGTTAAACTCGAAGAAGTCGAACCATCTGTCTATTTGATTGAGGATGATTTCATGGACGATGATATTGTTCTTCAACAGAATTTTGAGGAGATTTTTATGTATGAATTAGAAAGCACCTCAGTTCACGAGTCAAAATGGCCATTAATCACATTAGATCAATTTAAAGAATTTTTCAATGTAAAGATTGGAGTTACTGTCTACGATTTAAAATCTAAATAATCTGGACCTAATGCGCTTTGTACAGAGACCTAATATTGATTGTACAAAATGGGATTATTTAGTTCAGCAAACTAAAAAAGCATGTATCTATGAACAATCGTATTTTCTAGATGCAACGTGCGATTATTGGTGTGTTTTTGTTGATGAAGAATATTCGAAGGGAATTGCTATACCTTTTACGAATAAAATGAATCAAAGAATTGTTTATACACCTAATTTTATTAGATATCTTGATTTTCTTGGTGAATATACAGAAATGGATATTGTTCATTTTTGTCAAGCAATTAAGGAAGAATTTACGATCGGAAAACTGTCAATTAGCACAGTGTTTCCGGTTAAAAACACAACGCAAAAGGTATATCAAACCATTAATTTTATTGAACAATACAAATACAATAGTCTAACAAAAAGAATGCTTAAAAAATTTGAAAGTAGTCAATTAACACTTTCATCCACTTGTGATTTCAAAAGCGTACTGGAATTTGTTAGCAACGAACTTTCAACCCGTTTACCTGATTTGACTAAAAAAGATTTTGTTGTTTTTAATCTATTATTAAATGATATTAAAACAAAGAATCAACTTACTTATTATGGTGTTCTAAATCCTGATAATCAATTGATTGGAGGTGCTTTTTTTAGTGAGTTCAATAATAGAGTAACTTATATTAAAGGGATTTCTACAAAGGAATTTAGAAACGAAGGGGTTATGTATGCTTTATTGAATGAAGGAATCGAATTTGCCAAGAACAGAAATTGTAATTTTGATTTTGGAGGCTCTTCAATTCCATCAATTAGACAGTTTTTTAGTCATCTGGGCGGTAAAGATGCTGAATACACTTCTTTAAATTGGGGTTCGCCTCCTTATTACTATAGATTGATCCGTTTTTTATATCATAAATTATTCAAGGGGAACAAATGAGAAAAAAAATTATTTTATTAGGTTCAGGAGAATTAGGAAAAGAATTTGTAATTGCATGTCAACGATTAGGACAGTATGTTATTGCGGTTGATAGTTATCCGGATGCTCCGGCAATGCAGGTCGCACACGAATTCGAAGTAATAAATATGCTTGATGGTGACGCTTTAGATGCTATTATTGAAAAACATAAACCGGATTTGATTGTGCCTGAAATTGAAGCTATTCGAACAGAACGTTTTTACGACTATGAGGCAAGGGGCATTCAAGTTGTTCCAAGTGCTAAAGCGGCAAATTTCACTATGAACAGAAAAGCGATTAGGGATGTAGCTGCAATTGAACTAGGGTTAAGAACAGCAACCTATCGTTACGCAACGACTTATGAGGAATTAAAATCTGGCGTAGAAATTTGTGGTTTACCATGCGTTGTGAAGCCTTTAATGTCAAGCTCCGGTAAAGGTCAATCTGTTATTAAATCAACGGATGATATTGAGAAAGCTTGGAAGTATGCCATGGAGGGATCGAGAGGAGATGTGAAAGAGGTCATTGTTGAATCTTTTGTGGATTTTGATTTCGAAATTACATTGTTGACGGTAACCCAACAAAATGGCAAAACCTTGTTCTGTCCTCCAATTGGTCATCGTCAAGAACGTGGAGATTATCAGGAAAGTTGGCAGCCTCAGAAAATGGAAGAAATTCATTTAAAAGAAGCCCAAGAAATGGCTGAAAAAGTTACAAAAAAATTAGGCGGTAATGGATTATGGGGTGTCGAGTTTTTTATAACCAAAGAAGGTGCGTATTTCTCAGAACTTTCTCCGAGACCGCATGATACAGGAATGGTTACATTGGCAGGTACACAGAATTTTTCTGAATTTGAATTGCATGCTCGCGCAGTATTAGGTTTACCAATACCTTCCATAGAATTACTGAAAAATGGAGCTAGTTCAGTAATTTTAGCAAAACTCGAGTCAGAAAAAACACCTGAATTTAAAGGACTTAATGAAGCTGCAGAAATACCAAATACGGATTTCAAACTCTTTGGTAAACCTACATGTAGACCATATAGAAGAATGGGCGTAGCCTTAGCATATGGAACAGAAACAACGGATGAATTAGTTGTTAAAGCTAAATTGGTTTCTTCGAAAATATCTGTAAACTAATTAACGAATATAGTCTTTGTATTCAACTTTATTTGAATCAAAAGTAAACAGGGATAACAAATCTCCAGCCTTATCTCTATTTGTCATTCTGTCTGATAGAAATTTTGCGATATCCAAACGATTAGATTCAAATGTTAACACTTCGACAATTTTATAAGCTTGGGCTGATGTTAAACAGGTTGATGCGAAATCCTTTTCGATTGCCTCTACTTGATCAGATTCAAAAGATAATGCTTTTAAATCTTTCACATAAACATCAATATTTCCAAGGGTTTTTGAACAGTTAATTTTTGCTGTTCCTCTAATTACCGTAACGATTCCTTGGTTAGGATTACTTGTATTTGAGTTACCGCTTGTTGTGGTTGTTTGACTAGTTGAATTTACTTGTGCATTTGTCGGAATCGTAGTATTTGTATTTAGAGTAGTAGATGTAGAAGCGTTTGGTACTGTTGAATTTGAGGAGGATTGACTAGATGATGTAATAGTCGTAGTCGTTGTTTGAGAAGATGAATTTACAGTTGAACTATTAGAATTCGCTCCAGTCATTCCATTAATATTCATATTGACATTTTGTCCAGAAAGTGGATCGGTAACGGTCATATTCATACCATTTAATCCCATGTTAATATTCACGCCACCATCTAAATTTATTGATGCATTAGCGGGAATTGTTGTATTTCCTGATGTTGTTACAGTTGTAGTTGTAGTAGTTGAATTTGCGGTATTTGTATTTATACCTGCTTGTGGATTTTGAGTT
>CAIUSK010000556.1 GCA_903901805.1 uncultured Flavobacteriales bacterium | reverse complement strand
TAAGTGTATTTTTGTTAGACTTGTAACTGAATATTGATAGTCACACCAGAAAATGAAACAAATTCGCGTAAACATTGTCGTAATCTTACTTGCTGTTTCTGTATTGTCTTTGTTTATTATTCAAGCTTTTCAGGTTGTACAACTATATGAACGCAAGCTGATTCAGTTCAACAACAACCTCAAAACATCCCTCGAACGCATTGCTATACGGCATGAAAAAGCAGAAGACATTCGGCGATACATGCGTTTAGTAAATAATGATTTCAGCTCGCAGTATAAAGACATTTTGAAACAAGAGTTTCAAAACTTGGTTCCGAAAAATGAAACCGTATCCATTGCAGATACGATTATTTATGAGGGAGGTAAAAAACACAGCTACTTAATTATTAAAGGAAAAGCAGTTGATTCCCTATCTGGTGTATCCACAGAACAAAAGGTATATGCCCGAGATGTGCGTGAATTAAAGGATTTATTTGATAAAAGTAATAATCCACTACCCACAAACGACTCCATGAAAATCGCCATTCAACTGGATGAACAAGTATTACAACAGGTGTTTAAGAAAGCGCGGTTTGTAAACGACATGATGGTGCAGGCTTTTCGGGATAATATTTATGCAGATCAAAGTAAAAGAATAGACATTGCCTTTTTAGATTCTGTGATTCGGAATGAATTAAAGGGCGATGACTTACCCCAAAAATACAGCTTTGCCGTTGGTGATAACACAAAAAAAGTATTCCGTTTTCCAAACAAATCAGAAACGTATGATACAACGTTAAACATCAAGAACAGCGGAAAAACAGTATTGTTTCCAAGTAATATAATTGATGAAGACATTTATTTGTATTTATCTTTTCCCACCAAAGAAAACTTTCTACTTCAAGAAATGCAAAGTTCACTGATCGTGACGGTTATTTTGGTTGTTTTTATCATTATTTCGTTGGTGTTTATGTTTAAAACGATTCTAGCCCAAAAGCGCTTGTCTGAAATGAAGAGTGACTTCATTTCCAATATGACGCATGAATTTAAGACGCCAATTTCAACTATTTCCTTGGCTTGTGAAGCGATGGGGGATACCGATATGCTGGATAAAGAAACCAATGCAGCAGTAGCCCCTTATGTTAATATGATCAACCAAGAAAACAAGCGTCTTGGTATTCTTGTAGAAAGCATATTACAAAGTGCCGTAATTGAAAAAGGAGAAATTAAATACAAAGACGACACCATAAATTTAGGAGAGATAATTAAAGACCAAGTAGAAAACGCCCGTTTTAGAATTAAAAACATGGGAGGTAAAATTACCTTTTCTGATTCCAATGAATTAATTGAGTTTGTGGCGGATAAAATGCATGTTTCCAACATAATATCCAACCTCCTCGATAATGCAATTAAATACAGTAGGGAAAGACCAGAAATTACAGTAAGTTTAGAGTCCGACAATAAACACGTGTATTTAAGCGTTACTGATACAGGAATTGGCATAAAAAAAGAACATTTACCTAAGTTGTTTGACAAGCTTTTTAGGGTTCCAACGGGTAATATTCACAATGTGAAGGGTTTTGGATTAGGACTAAGTTATGTTAAAGCCATTTGCGATCATTATAAATGGGATGTAACTGTCAAAAGTACACATGGAGAAGGCAGCACATTTGTTGTTGTTTTTAAAAATAAAGGAAGAATACAATGAGTAAAAAAATTTCAATTTTATTAGCTGAGGACGATGAAAATCTTGGCCAATTACTATTTACCTATTTACAAAATAAAGGGTTTCAAGTCATCCTTGCGCGCAACGGAAAAATAGCTTACGAGCGCTTCACAAAGGATTCATTCGATTTTTGTGTGTTTGATGTAATGATGCCAGAAATGGACGGTTATACACTGGCAAAAGAAATAAGAGAGGTAGATAAAAAAGTTCCCATTTTATTTTTAACGGCCAAATCGATGAAAGAAGACAAACTTCATGGATTTGAGGTGGGTGCTGATGACTACCTAACCAAGCCATTTTCAATGGAAGAATTATTGGCCAGAATCAATGTTATTCTTAAACGGACGATGCCAGAAGAAATTGATGTAAACTCACAAATGTATATCGGGAAAATAAAATATGAACCTGAATTACGTATTTTACATGTGTCGGATGGGGCTAAAAAACTGACAACAAAAGAAAACGACTTACTTTTATTATTGGTGAAAAACCAAAATGAAATACTAGATAGACAAGCCACTTTAAGAGCAGTTTGGGGAGATGACAATTATTTCAACGGACGCAGCATGGATGTTTATATTGCCAAACTGAGAAAACTATTGAAGGAAGATGAAAACATCGAAATCATGAACATTCACGGGAAAGGTTTTAAATTGTTGATTAAATAAATTCCTGTTTCCAAACAAATGCAAGGAAAATTTTTGAGCAGTTTACTGCTTTCCTTAGTATTAAATATCTTAATTAAACCAATATCTCTTTTTGGTATCGACGCGGCTGTTCAAAACCGGGTTGGGGCAACAGAATATGGCTTATACTTTTCTCTATTAAATCTTTCCGTATTATTTAATATTCTCATTGATTTGGGTATTAATAACTACACCATACGAACGATGGCGCAAGATCCATTAATGGCAACCAAACACGTGGGAAGAGTCTTAGTTTTACGCGGTTTATTGTTTGGGGTTTATGCCGCTTTTACGCTACTTTTGGCGGTTTTTATTGGCTATCGCGGATACGAAATCCAATTAATGGGTGTGCTGGTTTTTAATCAATTACTAATCATGTTCACCGCTTATGCTCGGAGTTATTTTTCAGGATTACATTATTTCAAAACGGATGCTATATTATCTGTTTTAGACCGTTTTTTATTAATTTTTATAGGTGGTTTTGTTTTGTTTACGGCCTATTTTCCAGCTGAATTTAAAATTGAATGGTATATAT
>CAIUSK010000555.1 GCA_903901805.1 uncultured Flavobacteriales bacterium | reverse complement strand
TGCCATTCAAAATGATTTTTCACTAATAATAGCTTTAGATTGCGGAATAAAATCAATAGACTTAGTTGATTATGCCAAACAAAATTCTGTAGATTTTATAATTTGCGACCATCACCAACCTGGAACTACTATTCCAAATTGTCTTGTTTTGGATCCAAAACGTACGGATTGCGCCTACCCATTTAAGGAACTTTGCGGTTGTGGTGTTGGATTTAAACTAATGCAAGCATTATATTCCACGAATAAATGGGATGAAGCACTATTGTTCAATCAGTTGGACTTAGTTGCAATAAGTATTGGGGCAGACATTGTACCGGTAATTGGTGAAAACAGAATTTTGGCCTATCACGGCATAAAAAAACTAAATGAGAAACCGCGCATTGCATTTCAGGAATTAATAGGGCTTGCTAAAAAGAATTTTCCATTAACCCTAACTGATGTTGTTTTTATTATTGCACCAAGAATTAATGCTGCCGGAAGATTGCGAAGCGGAAAACATGCCGTTGAATTAATGATTTCAACGAATAGAACGGAGATGAATCAATTGGCACAAGATATTCATTTGGATAATCAAAACAGAAGAAAGCTTGATCAGGAAATCACCCAAGAAGCGCTCAACCAGATAGAGAAAGATCCTAGTTCATCTAATAAAAAATCAACTGTCGTTTATCATCCCGAATGGCACAAAGGCGTGGTGGGCATTGTAGCGTCTAGACTTATTGAAAAACACTATAAACCCACTATTGTACTAACGAAATCTAATGGTTTAATAACAGGATCGGCACGTAGTATTGAAGACTTCGATTTGTATGAAGCTTTAGACGCATGTTCACATCTTCTTGAGCAATTTGGTGGACATAAACACGCAGCTGGATTAGCCTTAAAAGAAGAAAATCTGCAAGAATTCATCCAGCTTTTTGAGAATATCACAACAAATAAACTGCGGAACAAATCAGTTTTCCCTAGTCAAACTATTGATGCGCAAATTGATTTTAATGAGTTTTTTCTACCCAATGAAAATCGCATGAAGATCCCGAGATTTAAAAAAATACTAGATTATTTTGAACCCTTTGGACCTGGGAACATGAAACCTGTATTTGTTTCGGAAAACGTATATACTCGGAACTTTCGAGTATTAAATGACGCCCATTTGAAACTAACTGTCGTTCAGCCAAACCACGATGTAGCAATGGAAGCTATTGGATTTAATATGGCTGATAAAGAAATCCTAGTTGCTGATGGTGTACCCTTTCAATTGGCTTATACTTTAGAAACCAACGTATTTAGAGACAAAGAAACGATTCAATTAAATATTAAGGATATTAGAGAAATCTGAGCGACTACTTGCATTCACTAACACGTTTGAAAAAGACTTCGTTAAAACGTTCCTTTTCTTCCTCTGAGGCCCTACTCAAATCTTTACCGTGTTGCTTTTCTATTTGATTTTTCATATCATTACAATTGCGTTTGGCTTGATTTTTTTCAGCAAGAGATTTTGATTTTGCAGATTGACAGTAACAATAATCAGCAAGCATTTCGGCTTCCTTTTCAATATTGGTGCACGAAGTAGAAATCAGAGCTAAAAACAAAATTTTAACAGCAACTTTCATGGATTAATTTTGACACAAAAATAATTGTATTTTTACATCGCTCGTAACAATTTGTGCGAAATTTAGTCTAATGTTCAAATTTTAAAAAATATGCGTTTATTATTCTCTTTTCTTTTGCTCGCTCTTTTCAATAATTCTTTTGGTCAAGCCTATTGGCAACAAGAAGTAAATTACACGATATCCGTTAGATTAGATGATAAAAACCATATAATTCGGGGAGTCGAGGAATTTGAATACGTCAACAATTCTCCAAGCACATTAGACAAAATATATATTCATCTTTGGGCTAATGCCTACAAAAATGAAAATACAGCACTTGCAAAACAATTGTATAAGAATGGCGAAACTGAATTAAAATTCGGTGCAGATTCCATCAAAGGATATATTGATTCTTTGAACTTTCAATCTAATGGTCAGCAATTAAAATGGGAATTAGATGCGGAACATATTGATATAGCGTTGATTTATCTACCTCAACCATTAAAATCTGGTGAGAAAATTCTGATTTCAACGCCGTTTAAAGTAAAAATTCCAAGTGGAAGCATTTCGCGTTTGGGCCACATTGGTCAATCGTATCAAATTACACAATGGTATCCTAAACCTGCTGTTTTCGACAAAAACGGATGGAATCAAATGCCTTATTTGAATCAAGGCGAATTCTATTCTGAATATGGCTCCTATGATGTATCGATAACTCTTCCAAAGAATTATATTGTGGGTTCAACAGGAGATCTCCAGACAGAGTCAGAAATTGAATTTTTAAAAAATAAAGCTGTAGAAACTGAAAAAAACATTGGTTCAATGACCGAAAATGACAAAGAAAACATGAAGTTTCCGGCATCCGAATCGGAATACAAAACAATTCGATATAAACAATCCAAAGTACATGATTTTGCTTGGTTTGCAGATAAGCGATACCTGGTTTTAAAAGGCGAAGTGAAACTTCCACATTCAGAACGCTATGTTACTTCTTGGGCAATGTTCACTCCCCAAAATGCTTCACTATGGCAACGTGCCATTGAATATATTAATGACGGAACCTATTATTATTCCTTGTGGAACGGAGATTATCCGTACAATCAAGTAACTGCTGTGGATGGCACAATTAGCGCTGGAGGTGGAATGGAATATCCAAATGTTACGGTTATTGGATCCGTTGGAAATGCTCGATCGCTCGAAACAGTAATTGTTCATGAAGTAGGTCATAATTGGTTCTACGGAATTTTAGGATCCAACGAACGTGTACATGGTTGGATGGATGAAGGAATGAATACCTTGAACGAAGTTCGTTATATGCAAACAAAATATCCTAATAACTCCTTTACATCTGAACAAATTGCTGGCAGATTCATTCATATGGATAATCTCGATTACCGCGCTCAAGGTGATTTTTTATATAAAGTATTGGCGCATTTTGGAGCTGATCAACCCATTGAAACCCATTCAGCGGAATTCACTTCAGCAAATTATGGATTGATTATGTATCAAAAAACTGGATTAGTTTTCTATTATTTAAAAGATTATTTGGGCGACGATTTATTCAATAAATGTATGCAGGCCTATTTTGACGAATGGAAATTCAAACATCCTCAACCTGAAAATATGCGTGAAACATTGGAACGTATTTCCGGTAAAAAATTAGATTGGCTCTTTAATGACCTCATCCAAACAACCAATCATGTGGACTACAAAATTCAATGTGTTCATCATTCAAAAAATGGTGGATCAACGGTTAAAGTAAAAAATGTAGGGCAAGTTAATGGGCCCATTGAGTTAAATGTTTTCAAAGGTGATTCAATTGTTGAAACAGTTTGGGCAGAACCCGGACAAAGAAAAATAGAACTAAAAACGAGAAAGTCTTCCATTACAAAAGTAGCCATCGACGCAAATAAGGAGATACCGGAAATGAATAGACAAAATAATTTTTGGAGTTCAAAAACGATTTTTCCGAAATTGGAAAATCCGAAAATTCAATTCTTATTAGGAGACCAGGATAATTTCAAAAACAATTTATTTTACACACCATTACTAGCTGGCAACCAACAAGATAAGCTAATGATTGGAGTCGCCATTCACAACGGAGCAATTCCTTTGAGACCAACTCATTTTCTATTAGCTCCAATGTTTTCGTTTGGAAACAAAAGCTTGGCTGGTATTGCCGAAATATCACATACTCTTCTGCCAAAATCAAATTTTAAAAACGTAACGTTTGGCGCCAACATCAAGCGATTCAAGGCAGACGGTAACTTTGAGAACTGGGAATCTGGTTTAAACTTTGGTTCAGTTTATTTGCAATCAAAATTTGGAAATCGATCAAAAAATGGAATGTTTAATCACACTGGGAAAGTTTCAATGGCTATTCGAAATGAAGTAAGAGGAGCAAATTCTATCACATTGGGTGGAGGATACGCATGGTTGGAAACTGCTGCAAGTGTTCCAGATCATCGCTTCAAAATTCAGCTACGCTACGACGAAATGCACGATTTGGAAAACAACTCTGACCAACTCCGTAGAATATCACTAACCGCTGATTATAGCTTACGATATTTGCGTAACAAAATGAAACGCTGGATTCATTTAAGAACATTTTTTGGAAACAACATAACATATACTAATGGTTCGGGTATTGGTCATCAGTATTATCAAATGGCTTTAAGTGGTGCAGACGGAAGACAAGATTTATTTATGGAAGAATACTATTTTGATCGTTTTAACACGAATTCGTTCATTCGAAATAACAATTTTGGTGGATTTAACAGTACGAGTTCTTATGGAACAACCTCTTTTTGGATGACATCTGCTAATCTATACGCAGCTCTTCCAATACCTAAATTAGGTTTCTTGGGAGTTTTTGCTGACGGTGGCGCATTTTACGATGGCAACACTGTTAATTATGCATTTAACACCGGACTAGGGATTCGAATTAGTTCCATTTTAGGAGTTTATTTCCCTATCGTTGAAAGTGCATCGTTAGGGGATTTGTCTGTTAAATATGCTAACAGCATTCGAATGACGTTGAAATTCAATCCGTTTAGTAAACCATTATCTATTTCAGGTTTAGGTTTATAACATTCGGGAAGTATTCATATTTTTATACGTTTCTTCCTGAAATAATTTTTGTGAATTGAACTTATAAAAAAACAATTTTTTATGCATTTCTAGTTCTTTCAGTTTATTATTTGACCAAACTGAACTCACTTTAAAATTTACCTCGTTGACCATTTCAAAACTATTCAGAAATAGCAAAAACTGAAAGTCATTGAAAACTAAAAACCATTTGCAAAAATCTCAGAATAGTTCGGTATTTTTGTCCTTCAAACAAATTCATGAAAAAAATATTCATTCTATTTTTCCTAATCAATAATCTATTCCTTTTTGCTCAAAAACCGAGCAAACAAGACGACGGATTAATCACGGGAAAAATCATTGATGCTGCAACATCCAAAGCGCTTGAATACGTTTCATTTCGACTGTTTAAATCAAATGAATCAAAAGTTGTGGTTGGAATATTTACAGATAATTTCGGGAAAATCTATTTAGAAAATGTACCCCAAGGAACTTTTTATGCTATCTGTTCTTTCACCGGTTATGAGACCGATACGATCAAAGACATTAGTATAACCGCTAATTTAAAGGTTTTCAATCTCGGAACGATTAAACTTACGTCATCCACTACAAATCTGAAAGAATTTGAAGTAGTAGGAAATTTGGATGTTTTAAAGGCTGGGATCGATAAAAAAATCTACAATGTCGGTGAAGATCTATCCGTTAAAGGTGGAACAGCAAATGATATTTTAACAAGACTGCCTTCTGTTGAATTAGATCAGGAAGGAAAGATTTCGCTTCGTGGGGAGGGAACGGTAACAGTGTTGATTGATGGAAGACCTAGTTCTATTGCAGGTGGTAACGGAAAAACGCTATTAGATGCCTTGCCAGCAGGATCCATTGAACGCATTGAGATTGTTACAAACCCTTCTGCTAAATACGATCCCGATGGAAACTCAGGAATTATCAATATTGTACTTAAAAAAAACAAGTTGAAAGGATTTAATGGACTAGTCTCAACCAATTTAGCATCTGGAAATATCAGAAACGGGAATGTGGCTGAATCGAATTTATCCTTGAGTTATAGAAATGGTGCTTTCAACGTTTACGGAACTTATAGTTATCGCTATTTAGATGGATTTCGAAACAACGATTCTTACATTAATCAATTAAATGGCGATGGGAGTAGATTTATTTTGAATCAATTTAGAACCGGGACAGATTTGAATGCTGGTCATACCTTTAGAACTGGAGCGGACTTCAACCTAAAAGACCGACAAACACTTGGAATATCAGCTACAGGAAGCGTAGGTGTTCGCGACCGAACGGGAGATCTTTGGAATTCAGTATATGATACGCTTAATAACAGAACAACCCTCTGGGAACGAACAAGTTATGACCCATCACAACAACAAAACCTGGATTTCAATGTCAATTACCGATATGATTTGAAAAAAGATCGAGGCAATTTTGTGCTAGATGCTACTCAATCATTAGGAAAAGAAGGAATTCAAGGGTATTACCAAGAAAACTACTTTGAACCAGATTCTGTCCCTTCCATTGGGGTTAATGCGTTAAAACAACAATTGAATAACAAGGAGAAAAATAATATAACTACCGTTCAAGCGGATTTGACTTTATTATATCCTAAAATTTCTGCCAGAATTGAAACCGGAATAAAAGCTATACTGCGTGATCAGCAGGTCGATACATACTCTGAAGCATTCGATTATCCAACAAATCAATTCCTACAAGATACACTTGCAAATTTTTTATATCAATACAAAGAACGGATATTCAGTGCATATGGTGTTTTCGGCCAGCAATTAGGTAAATTCAAATACCAAGGTGGAATTCGCTTAGAACAAGCATACCAGCTTCCCAGCTTAGTATCCGAAGGGATTGATATTAATAATCCTCCCTATTTTAACATTTTCCCATCCGTACATTTGCGTTACGAAGTTGTTCCAAAATCAGAATTCAGTTTGAGTTATAGCAAAAGAATTACACGTCCTGCATCCGCAGATATGAATCCATTTACAAATTATTCGGATCCTTTCAATTTGCGAACGGGAAATCCTTATCTAAAACCTGAATATACAGACTCTTACGATTTTGGATTTATACAAGATAGAAAAAAATACAGTGTTACTTCAAGTCTTTACTACCGTAATTCGAAGGGTGTAATCAGTAGAGTGAAGGAATACTACGAAAACAACACAAGTGCTGTAACCTTCATGAATATTGCCGAAACACACAGTTTGGGCTCAGAAATTATCCTAACTATCAAACCTACTTCTTGGTTGAAATCATCCCTATCTTGGAATGGTAATTATATTTCTTACATAACTAATCAGGAATTATTGCCTAATAGACAAGGATATTTTCATAATATTAAATTCAATTCATCCGTTGAGTTCTGGAAAAAAACAGCTTCTGTTCAATTGAGTGTTACGTATAATGGAAAGAGAGTGACGGTTCAAGGTGTTGCGCAACGCCAAGGGCCAACTGATATTGCTTTTGAAAAACGCCTAGCCAACGGGAAATGGACCATAGGAACGAGGGTTTCTGATATATTCA
>CAIUSK010000554.1 GCA_903901805.1 uncultured Flavobacteriales bacterium | reverse complement strand
GCAACAGCGATTGAAACGGATGATTGGGTGCAAGTAAATACTGATGTTACAACCGAATTTATTGGGTATGATGCAACAACAGCTACCGTTCAAATCATCAAATACCGAAAAGTATCTCAGAAACAAAAAACATTCTTTCAATTGGTGTTAAACCAAACTCCATTCTACCCAGAAGGAGGAGGGCAAATTGGCGATAATGGAATTTTAACCAATGGTTCTGAAACGATTTCAATTTTTGACACCAAAAAAGAAAATAATTTAATCATTCATCTTACGGATAAAATTCCTACGAATTTATCAGGAGATTTTGATGCCCGAGTAAATGAGACAAAACGTGAGATTACTTCGCTGAATCATTCAGCTACTCATTTGTTACACCATGCATTGAGAACTGTTTTAGGTACTCACGTAGAGCAAAAAGGATCTTTGGTGAATGCTGAATATTTGCGTTTTGATTTCTCTCATTTTGCTAAAATCACTGACGAGGAAATGGAACAAATTGAAGGGCTTGTAACGAAAGCGATTCATGAAAACATTGAGTTGGATGAACGAAGAGCCGTTCCTATTGATGAAGCCAAATCTTTGGGAGCAATGGCTTTATTTGGAGAAAAGTATGGAGATAATGTCCGAGTAATAAAATTTGGTGATTCGGTTGAATTGTGCGGAGGTATTCATGTTTCAAATACATCAAAAATTGGGCTTTTTAAAATCAAATCTGAATCAGCTGTTGCTGCAGGAGTTCGTCGAATAGAGGCAATTACCGGTCCTAGTGCCGAAGCTTATTTTAAAGAAAAAGCAGCCAAGTTAGATACCATTAATGAATTGCTGAAAAATCCCAAAGATTTGGAGAAAGCTATTGAGGATTTATTGGCCAAAAATCAACAGTTGAACAAAGAGATTGAATCTTTTCAACGTGAAAAAGCGAAAACCGTTAAGTCAGAATTAAAAGCTAAAATCATATCAATCGGAAATATTCATTTCTTAGGAGAAATTGTTGCTTTGGATACAAATTCGGTGAAAGATATCCTTTTTCAAATGAAAGCAGAAACTACAGATTTTGTTGGTGTTATTGGAAATACGGAAGGAGAAAAATGTGGGTTAAGTTTGATTATTTCCGAAAATTTGGTTGAAGCTAACCAATGGAATGCTGCTCAATTTATTCGTGAAGTTTCATCCCACATACAAGGTGGGGGAGGAGGGCAACCATTTTTTGCAACTGCAGGAGGTAAACAGGCTTCCGGATTAGCGACCGCAATAAATGCCATTCGAACAAAATTGATTTGAAAAAAGTCCTCATTATAACGTATTATTGGCCTCCCAGTGGCGGAAGTGGTGTTCAGCGCTGGTTAAAATTTAGTAAATACTTGCCTGAATTTGGCATTGAGCCAATTGTATTAACGGTTGATCCCGATTTTGCAACATATCCAAGCATAGATACAACATTAGAATTAGAAGTGTCAGATTCTATCCGTGTTTACAGGACGAAGGCTAAAAATCCGTTGGAGGTTTATCAAAAAATCCGAAGAAAGCCTGCTCCACAAAGTGGTTTTGCAGGAGAGAAAAAATCAGGCTTGCTAGACAAAATTTTTAGATTTATTCGTGGAAATGTCTTTTTGCCTGATGCTCGAATTGGTTGGAATCCGTATGCGTTTGAAAAAGCCAAACAATTAATCAATGAATTCAATATTAATACGGTTATCACAACGTCTCCGCCACATTCTACTCAGTTAATTGGTTTGCGATTGAAAAAGGAATTTACCATTCAATGGATCGCTGATTTGCGTGATCCGTGGACGGAAATATACTATAATAAAGAACTTTTCAGAACAAATTGGGCTGAGCGACAAGATGCGAAGATGGAAAAGTTGTGTTTGGAACAAGCCGATAAAATAATTGTTGTTAGCCAGTCCATTTCTGATTCTTTTTCAACTAAATACCCTAAGGTTATTGGTAAAATAAACATCATTCCAAATGGTTTCGATGAATCAGATTTTGATGGTGTTAGTAAGCTTGAAACACACGAAAAAATAATTAGATATGTCGGTAATTTGGGTCCTCAATATCCGGTCAATGGATTTTTACAGGCCTTTGCTAACGTGGTAAATCAAGATCCAGAATGGAAATTACAGTTTATTGGAAATTGTCACAGTGGTGTTAATCGCACGGTTGAAAAGTTGCTT
>CAIUSK010000553.1 GCA_903901805.1 uncultured Flavobacteriales bacterium | reverse complement strand
GGAAAAACAAACTCTACCGACACTTCCAAATTGGTTAAAATAAATATGGGACCTAAAAAAGTTACTTCTGCCTTTAGTCAATTGGTGCCAGGAATCGATGAGGGAAAGAAATTACTCTGCTTTTTTGCGGCTGGATGCGATCATTGTCAGGCTGCTGCTAAATCGCTTGCTCAATTAAGTAAGAACAATCCTGATTTCCCTAAAGTACATATTATCTTTATGGATGAAGAAACAGAAAAAATACCAGAATTTTTTAAACTAGCAGGAAAATCGTTTAATCATCAAATTTTGGGAATTGCTAAATTCTACAATACACTTGGTTCTTCCAAAGACACTCCTGGAGTTGCATTACTTTGGAATGGAAACATTATTAAATTCTTTGACGGCACAAACGCAAATCAATACGATGCGGCAAAATTAAAAGCGGAACTAGCCAAAATGAAATAATTCAGGGGCCACACCATTTTATTTTCGATTTTCATTAATCTAATAAAATCGTACTTTTGATAAAAAATTTCTATCTATGAATAAGCTTTTATTCCTGATTTTCATACCTACATTCATTATGGCACAAAACAATCAGCCTATTGCAACCAAGCAATCTAAAAAGTTAACCGCTCATAATCATACGCGCATTGATGATTATTATTGGATGAATGAAAGAGATTCTAAGCCCGTGCTGGATTACATTTCTCTTGAAAATAAACATGCTGAAGCATATTTTGCTCCGTTGAATGGAATGGTGGATGGGTTAATGAAGGAGTTTGATCAACGTATCAATCCCAATGAAATTTCTGCCCCGTTTATTTTGAATGGAAAAACTTATCAAGTTAAAAACCTCGAAGGAAAAGATTACCAGCAAATTTTACACATCGAAAATGGAAAATCAAGTTTGTTTTTTGATGAAAACGAGCGAGCCAAAGGAAAATCTTTCTATGAATTGAGTGATTGGTCACTTTCTCCCGATAATGAAATTGTTGCCTTGAGTGAGGATTTCATCGGTAGAAGAAAATACACCATCTCCTTTCGGATCAATAAAACAGGTAAATTTTTAAAAGATCAAATTAAAGACGCTAGTGGCGGTGTGGTTTGGGCAAATGATAACAAAACAGTTTTCTACGTTAAAAAAGACCAGCAAACACTGAGGGAATTTCAAATTTACCGCCATGTTTTAGGTAGTGACTCCAAAAATGATGAGCTCGTGTACCAAGAAAACGACGAAAAATTCAACATTGGTATTGGAAAAACCATAACAGACAAGTATTTGGTGATTTATGCTTACAGCTCTACCACCTCCGAAATGCAGTTAATTGATGCGAATAATCCAACTGAAAAACCGGCGATTTTCCTAAAAAGAGATCCAGGACATTTGTACGAAATTGCGCATCACGAAAAAGGATTTTATATTCTTTCAAATAAAAATGCTACCAATAAAAAATTACTTTTTTCAAATTCCATTCCTACAAATATTGAAAGTTGCTCAGAAATCCAGAAACATAATGAAGGTACATTATTGGAAGGAATGGCCATTTTTAAAAATTTCTTGTTGATTGAAGAACGAACAAATGGACTGTTGCAAATTAAATTAATCAACCTAAACACTCAAAAGGAAAACTATATTTCCATAGATGAAGAAACCTATTATTTGGGATTAGGTTTGAATGATGATTATAATACCGATGAAATTTTCTACTCTTATAATTCCATGACAACACCATCAACCGTATTCAAATACAACATGAATACAGGAAATAAGACTATTTGGCATCGGAAAGAATTATTGGATAAAACATTTAATTCGGAAGAGTATGAATCACAGCGCATTTGGGCAATTGCCAATGATGGTAGTAAAATTCCCGTTAGTATTGTTTATAAAAAAGGGATTGATTTAGCTACCGCACCCTGTTTACTATACGGCTATGGCTCCTATGGATATACAATTCCTGATGTGTTCAGTGCAACACGACTCAGTTTATTAAACCGCGGATTTGTCTTTGCCTCTGCCCATATTAGAGGAAGTAAATACATGGGTGAGGAATGGTACGAAAACGGTAAATTTTTAAAAAAGACAAATACATTTACTGATTTCATTAATGCTGCTGAATTTTTGGGTAATATGAACTATTGCGATAAAAACAAAATTTATGCTCAAGGTGGTAGCGCAGGCGGTCTTTTGATGGGAGCAATAACCAACATGGCACCTTATTTATGGAAGGGGATTGTTTCTCAAGTTCCTTTCGTGGATGTTGTAACGACCATGTCAGATGAGTCCATACCATTAACAACGGGCGAATACGAGGAATGGGGAAATCCAGCGGATGTGGAATATTACCAGTATATGTTGAAATACTCACCGTATGACAATATTCACCGTATGGATTATCCTGCAATGTATATTACAACCGGTTATCATGACTCTCAAGTACAGTACTGGGAACCAATGAAATATGTCGCAAAATTAAGAGAGATGCGCACGAATAATGCTCCATTAATCTTTGATTGTAATATGGACGCAGGACATGGCGGAGGATCAGGTAGAACAAACGAACGATTAGAAGTTGCAAAAGTATATGCGTTTATCCTTGGACTGGAAGGTATTACTAAGTAGTTTCCTTATTTCTGTTGGTGGGTTCGGTCAAACGCTATTGGATAGCACTTCTAAAATCGAAGATTTTAAACGAAACCTGGTCGTTTATACCGATTTAGGGTTTAATTCGGCGCCTTTTACCATTGGATATCCATTTTCCGCAGACATTGACCAATTGAATTATAAAAACAATTTCAAAACCTTTTTGGGTCTTGGGATTGCCTATCGTTGGTTTTCATTGCGTGTGGGATTCCCCATTCTATCTAGCTATAGACCTACTGCAAAATATGGCTCAACCAAACAGTTCAATTTCGGATTTGACTTTTCTTTTTTAAAAACCTATTACGACCTCGAATTCAAATACTTAGAAGGATATTCACTTCAAAAAGCCAATCGTTGGGATCCTACGAAATACCCAAATGACATTCAATCCAATCTTGTTTCTTACAATTTAGCCTTAAACGGATGGTATTTTCATGACAAAAATTTTAAGATGAACGCTTTGCTCGGAAAGCGAGCTCATTACACCCGCGAAGTGCATACATGGTATGTAAAAAGCACTATTAATTTTTTTGGTCTTGACAATGGTAACAATCCATTAATTCCAGTTCAGCTTCAGGATGCTGATAATTCAAAAACTCAATTAAGTTCCGTTAAATCATTCGACTTTGGTCTAATCCCCGGATACGCCTACGTCAATCGAATAAATAATTGGCAATTTGCTGGTTGGTTTGGATTTGGTCCGGTTATTCAATCAAAGTTTTATACCTACTCCACCAACTCAAGGGGATTTTTGGGCTTAGCACCGCGGTATGATGTGCGATTGATTTTTGGACATTCAAAACCCACTTATTTTATGTTTTTAGTTACCGATTTTGATAATAAATCGATTCGATTTTCTGATTTAATAGTTCGACAATATTTTTACAGCGTTAAATTAGTTGGTGGTTATCGTTTTCCCGCAAAAGCTAAGGGAGAAAAAGAATCATTTTGGAAAAGAATAAAATTATAGCTGCGCAATCCAATTTTTTAGGCTTAATTTCGTTAAGTAATTTTTAATAATACATGCTGAACCGTTTTTTTATTTTGTTTTTACTTCTTGGACATTATAGTTTCAGTCAAACTGTTTCTATTTCAGGAAGTTGTATAGATAAAAAAGGCTCGCCACTTGCCGATGTATACATTCAATATTCCGGTAAAAAACCTGGGTTTACCATTTCAGATTCCTTGGGTAATTTTCAATTTTTTGCATTCGCAAATGATACACTGAAGCTTATTTTTAAAATTGATGAAATCATTTCATCTCAAGTCCTTACTCAAGATCAAAACAGCATTAAGCTTAAACCGATACAATTTAGCTTCGTTCAGCAAAAAGAGTTTTTATTAAACCAGGAAAAAGACGACCCTTTTGAACTGACAAGACTTCCTGCGCAAGATGCAAAGTTGATGTTCAATACGGAACGTTTTCTGACGCTTGTAACATCGGCTACATCCAATAATGAATTAACCAGTAACTACAACGTTCGGGGAGGAAATTTTGATGAAAACCTAGTTTATGTAAATGGAATAAACGTTTATCGCCCGTTTCTAACGAGAAGTGGTCAGCAAGAAGGAATGAGTTTTATTCATTCAGCATTAGTGGATGAAGTTCGATTTTCGGGTGGTGGATTTGAAGCACAATATGGAGACAAATTGAGTTCCGTGCTTGATATCAAATACAAAAAACCAACCACCTTTAAAGCATCTGGAGTGGCTTCGCTGCTTGGTGCTGAAGCGCACATTGAACAAGAAATCTCGAAAAAATTTAATTATTTAGTGGGCGCACGCTATCGTTCCAATGCGTATTTATTGAATTCGCTGCCTACTCAAGGTGCCTATAATCCCGTTTTTGCAGATGGCCAATTTATAGTGAATTACGCTCTTTCCAAAAAGCTAACATGGTCTGTTTTAGGACATTTTTCTACCAATCAATATCGCT
>CAIUSK010000552.1 GCA_903901805.1 uncultured Flavobacteriales bacterium | reverse complement strand
CTCTCCTAAAATAGAATAAACTTGGACAGCAATATTTTGAGTAAAAGAACTCAACTCTAGAGTAAATATTCCAGCAGTTGGATTGGGATATACATAAATTTCATTATTTATTGTCGATTCATTTAAACCAATGGAGCTTGAACTATCATGCTCTAGATGGAATAACCCTCCTAAATCCTGTCCTATAAATAAATTTAATTTATTATCATTATCCACATCGTTAACGAAACAAGCACTATATCCTCCGATATTTTTAATTTGACCCAAAAAATCTGGTGACACCATATTAAAAGTAGAATCTACCTGAATATGATTGTCAATATCTTTGTAGAAATAAATCGCGCCTGACAATGACCCAGTCATCAAATAAGTAGTGTCCAAATGTCTAAAAAAGTGAGGGACAGCAAACCCATCAGGGGAGATAGAGGTAGAAACATCCACCCCGCCTAAAAAACCATTGGTCAATTCAAACATAGGTATGCTTGCTGAACCTATATTTTGGTAATAAACTAATTCTCCTGTTTTCTTTCCGAGGATTAAATCAAGTTTTCCATCTGCGTTTAAATCAAACAACTGAGGACTTGCATATTGACCAATATTAATAAATTGACCCAAATTATCTGTAAAATTTTGAATGGGAGAAGCAAATGTTAGAACTGATCCAATTGATGTATTTTTATAAAAAGAAACTGTCCCGTTATCCATTCCCAAAATCATATCCTTTTTACCATCATTGTCAAGATCTCCAAATGTTGGAACAAATCTAAGCCCGATATTATATTGAGACAAATTAAGGAAATCAGAATATATAAATGTAAAAATAGGAGTATTGGCGGTTCCGGTATTCTTATAAAAAGCAATTCTACTCTCTTTTGATAAAACAGGTTTGTATGCAAAAAAATTGGAGACAAATAAATCCTGCAGGCCATCATTATCAATATCTACTAATACTGGAATCGATCCAGTTCCATGCTCAATCATATCTTCTTGCAAAAAAGATTTTGTTTCGTATATAAAATTTGGATTCGTATTCGTAGAGGAATTTTTATATTTCAATAGGCTTGATTCATTCTCCGAGACATTTTTAGCGTTGGGCGCCACCAATAAATCTTTGTTGCCATCAAAATCTACATCAACCCAATATGCCGCTGGAAAAAGTTGCATGGATGCAGGTGTTGAATTCGCAGGAAAATTTGGGTCTGCAGAAACCATTAATGAGTTTGAATTAACAGAAGTCCCTCCATTTAACAATAAATTAAGTGATGGATAGGCCACATCACCCAAAATCAAATCTTTCACACCCGAACCATCATAATCTAAAGCTAACACAGTTGATCCGGCATGTGCTTTTTCGTGATTCATTGGTTTCAATTCAGGATTAGGCACATTTCCTGATTGGCAAGGAGCTGTTTGATCATTTAAAAAAACGGTATTTGAATTAACGTCTTCACGAAATCCGCCCCAGCATTCATTTTTCAATTGAAAGACCAATGAATCTGAATGTCCATACAATTCTTGACTTAGGTTTTTGTGATACTGCAAATATTCCCCGCTTATGTGATAGGTTAAAATATCTATATCGCCGTCAATATCTACATCTACGATTGCGGGTATATCAGCCGAGCTTACATATAAATTCAATTGAGTTCCCCAGTTATCAGAATAAAGCAGATTTTTTACCAATTCCCATGTTAATCCAGTTGAACTATTCCCCGTGTTTTTGTACACCTTAACCCCGCCAATTCCGTAGGTAAACAAATCATTTTTTCCATCCCCATTATAATCAATACAATGAACACGGTATCGAATATCAGAAGGAAATAATAAATAACCTTGCGGATTAAACTTGTAAAAACGGATGCCATTTTCTTGTCTATTTTCGAAAAGACGAATTTGATCATTACTACGGTCAAACACCAGCAAATCCATATCACCATCAAAATCATAATCAATATCAGATACCTGTGCGTAATTTAATCCCCCTGCCCATGGCAGACTTAACTCAATACCATTTTTAAAAATAGGAATGCTATCCGTGAAATTAAACTGGAATTGAGAAAAACCGAATGAGGAAAAAAAAGAAATTAAAATAAGAGTGAAATAGCGCATATTTAAAATTGTAGGTTAAATTTACAATAAAAAAGGATATGAAAACATTACTTATTTTGGCCTTAATTACAATGTCCTCACTTAGCATGGCGCAAGATAGTGTTTCCGTATTGTTTATTGGCAATAGCTACATTTATACGAATGATTTGCCAAACACTTTTAAAAACTTAGCTTTATCTTTAGGTGATATTACAACCGTTGACTCCAAAACCAATGGTGGGTATACATTTCAGAATCATGTTAACGACCCTCTAACCTATCAAAAAATTCATAGTAAGCCTTGGGATTATGTCATTTTACAAGGTCAAAGTCAAGAGGCCAGTTTCCCTTATGGTCAGGTAAACACGGCTACCCTACCCTTTGCTGTTCAATTAGCAGATTCCGCTTATGCCAATACAGCTTGTACGCAGGTTCAGTATTTCATGACTTGGGGTAGACAAAATGGAGATCCTCAATGGGATTCTATCAATACATTCAATAAAATGAACAAGCGATTGAGAGACGCTTATCTACGCATTGCCGATTCCTCACATTCCAGCGTAGCTGCTGCTGGTCCTGCCTGGAAATATACTATTGACAACTATCCTTCTATCAATTTGTTTTCTGCTGATGGCTCCCATCCAAGTGTAGCTGGGACCTATTTAAATGCCTGTGTTTTTTATAGTTCAATTCTTAAAAAAAGTCCTGTGGGAGCAAGCTATTTGGCTGGATTAGATCAACTGACTGCCACAACATTGCAAAATATTGCTGCTTTAACCGTTTTGGACAGCGTTTCAACCTGGCGATTAAAGCACCATGATTCCTTGGCTCAAGTT
>CAIUSK010000551.1 GCA_903901805.1 uncultured Flavobacteriales bacterium | reverse complement strand
ATAAATCTTTCATGATGATTGAGAGCTTTTCCTAGTGCTTTATTCCCTTTTCAAATGCTTTTCAAACCAATATCCCGAATCTTTCACGATGCGTTTTTGTGTAGGGTAGTCGATGTAGACCAACCCAAATCTGGGACCATAGCCTTCTGTCCATTCGAAATTGTCCGTTAAACTCCAAACAAGATAACCCGAAATAGGAACTCCTTCGTTTTTAGCTTTAAGAACTTGACCGAGGTAATTACGAAAAAAATCTATGCGTTCAGGGTCATGAATTTTCTTGCCTACTAGCGAATCTTTAGTACACACTCCATTCTCAGTGATCACCATGTTCTTGATGCCTTCGTATTGCGAAAATTGTTTGAGGATGCGGTAAATCCCCTCAGGATATATTTCAAAGCCCATTTCGTTGTAGGGCATGTCTCGTTTTTTCGCACTAATTTGTTTCGCCCAAATAAATGGTATGAACGGACTTTTTTTAACGGCGACCCGAAAATAGTTTTGCAAGCCTATAAAGTCAAAGTTAAAGGCTAATTTTTCGGCATCTCCGGGCAGCTGATATCGCTTTATCTTGCGAAGAAACGGGAAGTCTTTTTCTGGGTAGCCGAGACCGAGACTTGGTTCAATAAACATTCTATTTAATAAAGCATCCATCCGCTTAACAGCTTTTTCATGTTTGCCATTTTCTTTCCACGGATCTACCATCGAACAGCTGAACGTGGTACCTATCTGAGCATCGGGGATTTCTTTACGCAACACGCGACCACTTTCAGCTAGGGCCAAACACGCATGATGGCTCGCTTTGAGAAATGCCGTGGGGTTTATTTTTCCTGGCGCGTGGTAACCGGCTAAATAGCCCAAGCCTATAAATGCTGAAGGTTCATTGAATACCATCCAATGTTTAACTTTTGAGCCAAACTCGTATGCGCATAGTTTCGTGTATTCTCCAAACCAAGTGATAATATCTCTATTTGCCCAGCCTCCTTTTTCGTGCAGGGCTTGCGGTAAATCCCAGTGATAAAGCGTTATCCACGGTTGTAGACCTTGCTGCAGGCATTCGTCAATAACAGCGTGGTAAAAAGCGAGGCCTTTTTCATTTATTTCTCCCGTTCCCGTGGGAAAAATACGTGACCAAGAGATGGAAAAACGGAAGACCTCAAAATGCATGTCTTTGGCGAGTTGGATGTCTTCCTTGTAACGGTGGTAGAAGTTTGTGGCTATATTTCCGTTGTCGTTGTTTTTTATGTTGCCTGCTTTCTGACTGAAGGCATCCCAAACGGAAGCGCCACGACCATCTACGTTCCAGGCACCCTCAATTTGATAAGCAGCAGATGCTGTCCCCCACAGAAAATCTTCACCGAATGATGAAAATAAGACACGGTCTGAACTGTCCGTTGTTTGAGAAAAGACGAGATGAGTCAGGCAAAGAAATGCGAGCAAAAATTTCATTGTAGGAATCTTCAAAAAAAATAATTAGCGCAAATATAGTTAAGTAAGCCGCTTTACTATAGGCAAAAAGGCATTCAAATCTAAAAAATGAAGAATTGGGAAAAAAGTAAAAAGTCGAGATGGAATGAAAACAAATCAAGGAAAGACAAAAAGAAGGGATTGAACTTGAATCAGTTATATTAAAAGTTCAGAGTTTTTTGTGAAAAATTTAATAATTTACGTTACCTCTTTTTGTATCCTTTTGATTTGAAATCGTTTTCACAAAAAAAATCATATGAAATCACTAATTCTTTTCATCGTTGGGGTATTTGTTGGATTTGTTTTATTATCAAACGTTCAAGTTTCTAATTCCACAATTAAAACTATAAAAGACAAAAATTTAGACAAGGATAAATATGGAAGTTATGACCCAGGTAAGGATAATCAATTTTCAAAACAGGACAGAGATTATTTTAATAAAATCACTAAGAGCAGTGAATACAATGGTGGATGTGAAATATCACGTTGGAAATCTGACATGAAGATTTTTGTCAAGGGAGAAAAACCAGATTATTTGATGGAAGAATTAAATAGGATTGTTTCAGAACTCAATGAAATAATTGATCCGATTGATATTGTAATTGTTGATGATGTAGAGGAATCAAATTACCAAATCCTTTTCGGTTCAGAGCAGGAATACAATAATTTCAAACCAGGGTCAAAAGAACATACTCCAAATAACTGGGGATTGTTTATTATTAATTCCGGAAAAGAAATAAAACGAGGAACAATGTATGTTGACATTTACCGGTGTGACAATATTGAAGGACAAAAACACTTGTTGAGGGAAGAATTGACCCAATCTCTTGGATTAACCAACGACACTTATGATTATCCTGAAAGTATCTTTTATCAAAAATGGTCTGAAACTACCGAATACGCCCCTATTGATAAAACCCTAATTGATATGTTATATAATCATTGGTGAATTAAAAAACTTGTAGCAAACTTGTAGCAAGAAAAAATAAAAGACCCCTAAAACATTGATTATCAATAGTTTCAGGGGTTAGTTTTGTTGGCCCACTAGGGCTCGAACCTAGACTCTTCTGTACCAAAAACAGACGTGTTGCCAGTTACACCATGGGCCATTACGGGGTGCAAATTTATAAACTTCTTTCGAAAATCCGAAAAAAAATGAAAAAAAATAAATTTCTTTTTTTAGTTCAAAGTTTTATCCACTTTTCGCTATGGGTTTTGCATCTAATTAACACATTCAAACCAAGTATTTATTATATTCGCAACTTACAAAATTGAATGTCAATGACGAATTATAAAAAAACCAATACAATTCTAGGATGGCTAGTTTTCCTAATCGCAACCGCTGTTTATTTCATTACTCTTGAAGACACTGTTAGTTTATGGGATTGTGGCGAATATATTACTGCTGCGTATAAACTAGAAGTTGGTCACCCTCCTGGCGCGCCTTTGTTCATGGTAATTGGACGAATGTTCACTTTCTTTGCTGACCCAACAGATGTGGCAGTATGGATTAACCGTCTTTCTGCTTTATCGAGTTCGTTCACCATTTTATTTATGTTTTGGTCTCTCACTATTTTGATCAAAAAAATGGTGCTAATGAAAAAAGAGGAACTTTCATTGGGAGATCAAATTGCCATTTTTGGTAGTGCCGTTGTTTTTGATAAATCTATCTTTCCTGTTTCATGCTGTAATTTGGGTGCCATTTT
>CAIUSK010000550.1 GCA_903901805.1 uncultured Flavobacteriales bacterium | reverse complement strand
TTTGTTAATTAGAAATTATTTTAATCTCCACACGGCGATTACCAACACGCTCCTCTTCCGTGTTTTCAGGAATGGGAAAAAGCGGTTGCGAAACACCAAATCCTTTAAAGCTCATGCGGGCTGGGTCAACACTATTCTGTATTAAGTATTGATAAACGGTTTGAGCTCTTTCACTAGATAAATTGGCATAATCCTCAGGTGCACAGCAAATATGTCCGTGTATTTCAATGATTAGTATTTTGTTCTTATTCATGGCCATTAGTAATTCTTGTAGCACGCCTGCCGATTGGGGCAATAAATCAGCAATTCCGGGATAGAAATTTAAGGACTTTAACTGAATTTTCTCACCTACTTTTCCAGCTGTTATTTGTGAAGAAATACTTTCTTTTTTTATAATATTATCATTGTTCGAATTTGAATTGTAGATTATCAACACTTTTCTATTTTCTTTATTTTTAGGAGCAAATAGGAATTCCTCGCCAAATGCATTTTTGTCATCAATTGAATTTGAACCTACGTGTTTTACAACAGAAGCAATACGTTTTTCAGAAAGCCATTTATTATAAACAACGCTACCACACGTGTCGGTGAAACCATGAATTGAACGAATGTTTTTACCTGATTTTTTTAGTGCGGTCAACTGATCACGTGATTTTTTGGTAAGTATATAGCTATCAAAATCAAAGTAGATTACGAGGCTGTCTTGTGCGTTGATGGAGAAGATAAACGCAATAAAAAGCAGTAGAAGTATTTTTTTCATACTCATGTAAATGGAAACCAATCAAAAGGTTACATCAGCTATTTTTTTGCAAAAATGCTTTCCATGATTCAAACTGTTCTTTTTTCATTACCCGAGGAAATTTGGTTTGTGAACCGGATTTACCCAAAATATTAAGGTAGGTATAAAAGCGTGTTGTGTCTAAAACGTGGGGTATCGGATTTTTTAATGTGTATTTTCTTGCGTATTGATAATCATCGTTTAGTTGGCAAAGTTTTTTATCCACTTCTTGCATTAATTGGGCTGCATCAACCTCATTCGGTTTATTAGTTCCGAAAAACCAATTGTGCAAACTATTCGCTTCATCCGCGCCAATAGAAAATTCCGTAATTTCAATATCTAATTCCTGAGAAACTGCTAAAATAGCTTGATTGATATTATCTAAAGTAAGATGCTCACCACATAAACTTAGAAATTGCTTAATGCGCCCTGTGATGATTATTTCTCTTTCGGATACATCTACAAAACGCACCAAATCTCCAATCATATAACGCCATAATCCAGCGTTTGTGGTAATAACCAAGGCATAATCTACCCCTTGAGTTACTTCACTGAGTGAATAAGCAGTTTGTTTATTTATAAGCACTCCATTTTCGTCGAAAAAATCAGAATTGAAAGGTACAAACTCATAAAAAATCCCCGTGTTTAAGAGAAGTCTCATTCCTTTGCGTCGGGTGGATCCTTGATAGGCAAAATAGCCTTCACTGGCTAAATAGGTATCCAATAGAAATAATTTTTTTGAGCTAATTTTTTCGAGTCGTGCAATGTAGGGCTCCATAAATACTCCTCCATGCACATATACTTGAAAGTTGGGCCAGATATCTTGTATTGAATTCAGTTGATAGTGTTTTACAATTTCTTCTAACAACAAAATACACCAACTTGGTATTCCTACCATGGCACCAATGTTCCATTTAGGAGCTTTTTCAACAATTATTTTCAA
>CAIUSK010000549.1 GCA_903901805.1 uncultured Flavobacteriales bacterium | reverse complement strand
TACCTGAGCATTTTAATTTGCCTTGGCGATTAGCTATTGAAGAAGGAAAATTTAGTGAAATAGGACTCGAGTTACATTGGAGTGATATGACAGGTGGCACGGGCCAAATGATCAAAGGATTAGATATCGGGTCATTGGATATTGCTGTTCTGTTAACAGAGGGGATTACCAAAGCTATTTTAGATGGTTTACCAGCAAAGATCATTCAAGTTTATGTAAATTCTCCATTGCGCTGGGGAGTACATGTGCCAGTGGATTCTACCGTTAAATCAATGAGCGATTTGCAAAATAAAACATTTGCTATTTCCCGTTATGGCTCTGGATCTCATTTGATGGCATTGGTTCACGCAAACCAGGCTGGTTGGGATGCTTCTCGCCTAAAATTTAATGTTGTTGGCGATATTTATGGCGGATTATGGGCGTTAGCAAATCATGAAGCTGATGCGTTTTTGTGGGAAAAATATACCACTCATCCGTTCGTAGAGCAAGGTAAATGTAAGTGTATTGGAGAGATCGTCACTCCTTGGCCTTGTTTTGTTGTTGCAGTTCGCAATGAGATTTTAGAAAATCATGCTGAAATAGTAAAAGAAATGTGTCAAGTTGTTGCTCATCGAGCAAAACAATTGAAAGAAGATGAACAAGCTTCAAATACCCTTTCTTGGCGTTATCATCTTGATAAAGAACAAGTTGATTCCTGGCTAAATGAAACGGAATGGAATTATACTATGCAATTGGATACATCATCATTTACTGGGGTGATATCCATTTTGCGAAATTTAGATTTGATCACTGATGAAGGGGCAAATAATGCTTTAGATCTTTTGTTTGAAAAGTCAAACTAATTTTTTTTGATCTTTTTTTGTGACCAGATTTTATAACGCAAACTCAAATAAAATGCATTCGTTTTAAGATTATTATCTCGAGGAAATAGAAATTGATAACCTGTTTGAAAATGAAATTTACTAATTTTTATACCAATCGCTGGAGAAAATCCTGCTTTTGAAGAAACGAAATCCGTTCTAAAAAGTATGGATCCACCATATGTAATTCCTAAAAAACCTAATTTTTTCCATCCGCCAATGTCTGCACCGATTACTCCATTGAATAGGTTGTAGTTCATTCCACCATAAAGAGCACTAGTATTTGATCCAAAGAATTTTAAATCTTTCCATTGTCGCTCAAAACCCAATTCTAAATTGAGGTAATTCCCTTTCTGAATGCCAATATATGGCCCTGTTCGGATAATATCAAAAGATGGAAAATGCCATTTCTGCTTTTGAGTCCAACTAGTTGAATAGAAAAAAATGAGTGTTAAAATGAAGATTGATGTTTTCATGATTAATCATTTTGAGAGGACTTACCCATGGAACAGTTACTACATCCTTTTTTTGTAAACCATTGTTTATAGTAGCGATAGGCCAAATAAAAACTGGCTAAACAAACGGTGACTAGAGCAAGAATGGATTGAATCATGATAAGATTGAAAAAGTTAAAAATGCTGCAGTATAGGCCATAACCCCCATAAAGACTAGTTGAATAATCGGCCATTTCCAAGAACCTGTTTCTCGTTTAACAACTGCCAACGTGGACATACACTGCATGGCAAATACATAAAACACCATTAGGGAACAGCCTGTTGCCAAAGTATACGTTTTAGCTCCGTCTTTTCGAACGTCTGCACGCAATCTATCAATTAGTAATCTATTTTCTCCTCCATCATCTTGAACCGCGTAGATCGTGGCAAGAGATCCTACAAAAACTTCTCGTGCGGCAAATGAAGTCAATAATGAAACTCCAATTTTCCAATCGTAACCAATTGGTTCAATAAATGGCTCAATAGTTTTTCCCATCATACCCATATAGGAATTTTCTAGTTTTGCCGAGGCAATAAATTGTGCTTGCTGCTCCGTAGGTAATTTTCTTTTTATTCCTTCATCTGTCGCTTGTTTTTCTGCATTTCCTATCGAATTACCG
>CAIUSK010000548.1 GCA_903901805.1 uncultured Flavobacteriales bacterium | reverse complement strand
GTACTCTAAAGATGAGCAATTGGCTGCCATTGCCGAAAAATCGTTAAAAGAGACAAGGTATCACTTAAAACATTCGTCAGAATGGGTGATTCGCTTAGGTGATGGAACAGAGGAATCGCACAATCGGGTTCAAAATTCCTTGAATATTCTGTGGAGATACCGTACAGAGTTGTTTTTCATGGATGAGGTTGATAATGAACTAATTAAACAAGGAATTGCAATTGATTTAAATACGTTTAGAAATGAATATGATACGTTTGTTTCATCCATTCTGGAAGAAGCAACCTTGACGCCTCCTGCAAATAATTGGTCATTTGGCGAAGGACGTATCGGAAAACATTCAGAACATTTAGGTCATTTGTTAGCTGAAATGCAATATATGCAACGTGCATATCCAAACATGGAATGGTAACAGAAGAAAGAGTTTGGGAAATATTAGATCAAGTTTCTGATCCTGAAATCCCTGTTTTAACCATTGCAGATTTAGGTATTATTCGTTCGATTTCACCACAAGGAGAGGGATTTAAGATCGTTATTACACCAACGTATTCAGGTTGTCCTGCTATGCGCGTAATTGAATCAGAAATTGAATTGGCGTTGGCAAAAGAAGGAATAACCGACGTTACAATTGAAACCGTTTTATCTCCTGCTTGGACAACTGATTGGATTAGTGAAAACGGAAGAAAGAAACTTGAGGAGTATGGCATTGCACCACCGGTAGATGAACCGGACAAGAGTATACTTTTTGCTGATGCACCAACCGTTCCTTGTCCAAAATGCCATTCCTCAAACACAAAAATGGTGAGTTTATTTGGTAGTACAGCCTGCAAAGCCCATTATCAATGCAATGCTTGTTTTGAGCCCTTTGATTATTTTAAGTGTTTGAAGTGATTAATTAATTCTAAAAAATATTAGATTCTGGATTTTGTGCACAATCCCAAACGGTCAGAATAATAACAATCTTATTTTTCAACTCGTAATAGACTATAAAATCATCAATTATTAATCCTTGAACATTAGTTAATCTAGTTTTAATTCCAATCATAGGTGTCCGAGCTAAAAGCCTAACATCTTTCATTAGTTTTTCGTAAAGTTTTTTTGAATAAGTATCAGACTGATTTCTCTGAGAATAAAAATTTAATATTTCATCTAATTTTTCAATAGCTGTATCTGACCAAACAATTTTTAGCTTTTCCACTTCGAAAATTGTTTTTCAACAACTTCTTGAGTTTTAAATTCTCCCTTTTTTATTTGTTTGCGTGCAAGTTCAATTTCCTCCATCACTTTATTTGGTAGTTCAAGGACTCTGTCTTTTTTATTTCTCAAAAGTGCATTTATTTCCTTCAATAAATGAGTATCCTCAGTATTAGCAATACTTTTTATAATAATTGATTTGAGAGCATTTGATGACATAGAACGAATTTAATGAAAAAAATGAAATAATATTCATTAAAAACTTAGAATTGCAAACTTCCAAGGTGAATTTCTTTTTTCAATTTCCTTAGGGGAATCTTTGTAATGATAAGTGAATTCATAGGTGTTGTAAAGGATGTTTTTGGTAATAATAATAGTGAAAACAGCTTCGTATCGCTTTGGTTGTTCTCTTTTTATTCGTGTGGTGGATAAATCTGAAAAAGTGAAAATTTCTAATTCTCCGGC
>CAIUSK010000547.1 GCA_903901805.1 uncultured Flavobacteriales bacterium | reverse complement strand
GCAATGCAATTACATTGAATTCCTTGTTTAGCAAATAAATAGCCCGTATTTTTAGTTAACCCAACCAATGCGTGTTTACTTGCTGTATAAGCAACTCCGGCTCTTCCGCCATGTAGTCCACCAATAGAGCTTATGTTGATGATATTGCCACTTTGTTGCTTGATAAATTCCTTGATTACTCCCCGAATGGCTTTGAAAGGTCCTTCTAAATTTGTTTTAAAAACCTTCTCCCATGTTTCGTTACTAACCTCAGCAATCGATTCAAAATTATCCATTACCCCAGCATTATTGACCAAAATATCTATTTTCCCGTAGGTGTCTCGGGTAAATTGAATCATCCTATTAATATCAAATTCAATTGAAATATCTGATTCCAAAATAGCGATATCGCCACCTAGATCAATTACCTCTGCCTCAAGCAGTTTTAAGTTTTCAACATGAATATCCGAGGCAACCACTTTGCATCCCTCTTTGGCAAATAATAGACTTGTTTCTTTCCCGATTCCCGATCCGGCACCGGTGATAATTGCTACTTTGTTTAATAAACTTTTTGACATGTATTTCCTTATTAAATTGTAAAAAAAATGGTCGTGTTTTGATTCTGTTTGTAGAAAGAAATAGATAAAATAACCTCTGCAAATATCTATACATAACAAGATCAGGTAATTGTATTATTTAACAGAATAGTTACATGAAACACATGTTTAATAATTAACACATTGAAATACAGCTATATAGTCTGTTTAAGTTTGTGGCGAAAACGTGAGTTGTGGGTTGATGGACAAAAAGGAGGCTGATTTTTTGAACATTAAAAATTAATGCCTAATCCCAACGTTTTTACCTCATCCGAATTTCTTTTTATATCCCGAAATTCTCTTCAATTTTAAGGCTCCAACATCTATTGGTATACTTTCTACTATTCATAAAGCTACCAAAGAATATATTTTTAAACAAAGTAGCCCAATAGTCGCCGAAAAATCATCCTTCAATTTATTGATATTATGGGAATTAGCATACTGTATTTTGTTGAAAGAAATAAGAGTATTCCTTGAGTACAGTTTATTTTATGGTAATATTTTTTATAGATTGATTACCAATAATAACAGTATAAATGCCGCTTTCAATTCCGTTTAGCAGGATTTGATGATTCATCTTTTCTAGAGCACCAATTCTTATCGTCTTACCTAATTGATCCACAATTTTATAGCATTCCCCTATGAGTTTAGGCTCAACAGAAATTGTTAACATTTCCTCTGCAGGGTTAGGATAAAGTAATACCTGATTTTCTTTTATTTCTTGATTGATACCAAGTGCTGGGCAATTAGGTTCAATTCCAACTGATTCCTGGAAAACCCCATTAGAAACGCTCCAATTATACCAAGTACCCGTAGAATTTGTTTCCCACAGATTAAGATTGAATATACTTGAACCAGCGGCATCACCCTTTACTTGAAATGCTTTAACTGCTTGACCATTTAGGTCCCATGTTAATGGATTTCCTGGGGTGCAAGATTCTGGTGCAGGATTGGGTGCTTCACAATTCAACTGAACGAAATAGGCGTTGTCATCATATGTAGGGTGACCACCAAAAACACGCGCTTGTCCAACGGTATCAATGCAAACGGCTGTATATTCATCACAAGCGATGGCATATCCGGAGATTCCGAAATCTGTGTAGATTCTTGCTAAAAATGAAACTAAACGTCCTTTTCGATCTGGGCTATCGAAATGTGTATCTGTTATAACATTTTGCAATAGAGTATTTTGAATAAATGATGTTGAATCAACAGTCATGGTACTGGCAAATGGATTTGTTGTTGCCGTATTAGAGGTTACTGTGCCATTTTCTGCTGAAAAATAATACTTGCCTTGTATAGCCATCCCTGCACTTGTGCCGCCTATCACAACATTTCTTTGTTGAATTGCTAGATTGATAGCATCGCTAACAGGACTATTTCTCCAATAACTAATATAAGTCCATTGATTACCACCTGCAAACCAAATCGCTTCAGCTTGATTGATTTTATTTATGACATACGCATCCGAACTTGCATTAATATTGTTACATACGATTGTTTCAACAGAGTTTACAGTGATGCCCAAGTTAGCATATAAATAATCATTATATCCATCAGAACCTGTAGCTCTCAATACCAATACGTCTCCACCATTTGCGCGTTCTAAAAACCATTTCATGGCATTATCATCTTCGCTAGCGCCTCCCATTAGGCAAATCCCACCTGTAGGGTTTGTTACTAAATCTGTTGAGTTTCCGGTGAGATAGGAGGTGTAGTTTTGACCGAATGAAAGGACTGAAACGAAAAAAAACACGAGGGATAATTGCTTATTTAATACCATATTTTTTTAGTTTAAAAGTACTCCTTTAAAATGAAACCTGGTTTATTAAATGAACTGAAATTCGTAATGTCCAAAATCAGATTAGAGTATTTTAATTTCAATTTCGTTTGGAATCAACTTGATATATATTGTTACAATGACATCAATAGGGAAAAGGATTGATATAATCGCCAGATATCGAAAAATTGAAGCATGAAAATGTTTGAGCTAAAGGATTTACCTCTTTGAGTACAATTTCACGAACAATAATGATTCCTTAATTCTCCAGTTGGTTTTGGTCAACAAATAAAAAAAACCCTTGATTTCTCAAGGGTTTTCGGCTGTTTCTGTGATCCCGCTGGGATTCGAACCCAGGGCCCATACATTAAAAGTGTATTGCTCTACCAGCTGAGCTACGGAATCAAAATTCAGGGTGCAAATATATGGTATAAAATTGGTTTGACAAGTGTATGGATTGTATTTTTTTAATAAAAGATCTTAAAAAACTTTAACCTATTGTTTTTCAGTGATTTATTTAATTCTAATTTATTTGTTTTCCATATGAATTAAAGATCACTTCATCAGTTAACTCACGAACCATTTTAATTAACTCTGATTTAAATGCTGCTAATTCGTATTCTCCTTTTTCAATGAGTCGTATTTTACGTTCCCATTGTCCAGTTAACTCTACACTTTTCAATAAATCGTTTTGAATGGTATCAATCAAATTAATTCCGGTTTCTGTGGCAAGAATATTCTTTTTCTTTTTCTCTATGTATCGCCGTTTGAATAATGTTTCAATGATATTTGCTCTGGTAGATGGTCGGCCAATTCCATTCAATTTAAGCATATCGCGCATTTCTTCGTCCTCTACTAGTTTTCCTGCAGTTTCCATCGCTCGGAGTAGCGTTGCTTCAGTATACGGCTTGGGAGGCGATGTTTTTCCTTGGTGAATAAAGGGCTCGTGCGTACCACTTTCACCTTCCTGAAAAATAGGTAAGGTTTTTTCTTCCTCCGTTTGCTTTTCCTCGTCTTCTTTTTTATCTTGATGATATAAAACGCGCCATCCAGGATCTAGTATTTGCTTACCCGTTGTTTTGAAAACTAATTCGTCCACTTTTCCTAAGACGGTTGTAGTTGAAACCTTACATTCCGGATAAAATACAGCGATGAAACGCCTACAAATCATGTCATATATGATTTTCTCCTCAATTGTCCAAGCTCCGGGTTTTACTCCAGTTGGAATGATGGCATGGTGATCGCTCACTTTTTTGTCATCAAATATTTGTTTACTTTTTGGTAATGGTTTTTCAAGTAAGATTTTTGTGAATGAGCTATATTCTTCCAAATTCCCTAATATTCCCGGTATTTTTGGATGAAGATCTTCTGATAAATAAGTCGTATCAACCCGAGGATAGGTAACTAACTTCTTTTCATACAAACTTTGAACATGCTTCAACGTAGCCTCTGCTGAATATCCTTTTTTCTTGTTTGCTTCAACCTGAATTGCCGTTAAATCAAATAGTCTAGGGTTTCCCTCTTTACCTTCTTTTTGTTCAAATGAAGTGATCTCAAAAGGTTTATTTAGCAGGTATTCTATTCCTTTTTCGGCTTTATCTTTTGATTTTAATCGATTGATTTGGCACAAGAACTCTGTGTCGCGGTAAATTGTTTTTAATTCCCAATATTCTTCGTGTTTAAAGGCATTTATTTCTTTTTGTCGTTGAACAATTAACGCTAGAGTAGGGGTTTGTACCCTTCCGATTGATAATACGGTTGTGCCCTTTCCAAATTTTGTTGAAAACAATCGCGTGGCATTTATTCCAAGTAGCCAATCTCCAATAGCTCTCGCGCTTCCCGCTTCATATAAACGATCGTAATTTTTGGATTCTTTCAAATCTTGAAATCCTTTTCGTATCGCTTCTTCAGTGAGAGATGAAATCCACAAGCGTTTAATGGGAACTTTACATTTTGCAAGGTGTAGCACCCAACGCTGGATTAATTCACCTTCCTGTCCGGCATCCCCACAATTCACAACAGAATCTGCTGTTTTTACTAATGTTTCAATGACCCCAAATTGCCTTTTTACACCAGTATCGTCCATGACTTTTATTCCAAAAGATTCTGGAATAATGGGTAAACTTTCTAATCTCCACGATTTCCATTTTTCATGGTAATCATGAGGCTCTTTCAGTGTGCATAAATGACCAAAGGTCCAAGTAACTTGATACCCATTTCCTTCATAAAACCCATCTTTTCGGGTTTTTGCGCCTAAAATCTCAGCTAAATCTTTCGCTACACTTGGTTTCTCTGCAATACAAACAATCATCACTACACATTTTTCGCTTAAGTAATTGATAATACAAAGAACTTGCGACTAAATTCAAATGTAATAATTAAAGGTGAATGCGCGGGTAAAGTACAGCAACTGTTGATTTCTTTTTCAGTTTTAATGAACGGATTTGGCGTTGCAGCTATGAAAATAAGGTTAGTGTTTGCTAGAATTCAATTTATGGTAGTAAAAGTAGGAAACCAGTAATATGATTAACACAACGAGCGGAAATAACGTTTGACCACTAATACCATCAACTGCTCCATGACTGATCGCTGCAAATAGAAAATCAAAAACAAAACCGGCATACGCCCATTCTTTCAATCGTTTTGGAACTTGAGGGATGATTAAGGCCAAAACCCCAAGAACTTTGAAAACCACCAAGGCATTTCCAAAATAGCTAGGATACCCTAAATGTTTTATTCCCTCCTTGGCTAACTCCGTTTGAGAAGTCAATGCGGGCATAAGGCCCTCAAACAATGCAATGATAATTGTTGCTGACCAAAAAATGATTTTTTCTTTGTTCATTTTTGAAATCATTAATACATCAAACTCTTCTTAGATGCATTTCTCCATTGAGCATCGTACTTACTGTCTGAAAAAAAGATGATCAAATCAGCGTCATATTTACTGTCACAAAAGAAAATTTTCTTTTTCGCATCATATTTACTATCAGCGAAATACCACAACCCTTTATTATCAGTTGCATCATATTTTGATGAACACTTGTGAACAATAAGATCAGCATCATATTTTGAGCTTGCTACAAACACTTTTACATCAGCATCATACTTAGAACTAACGGAAAAAACGGTTTGGCTGTTTAAGGAAAAAGAGATAGCAAAAAGCGTAATAAAAAATAATTTTTTCATGTTTTGAGTTTGAGTTGTTTTCATTCCTGGATTTTAAACATTGTCCAGTTTTCTAGTGTAAATAAATAGGACCGAATAGAATGGGTAATTATTGCATTAAATGCATTTTACTTCTGTTTTTCCATCCCGCGAATGCTTCGTTATTAACAAAGTAAATTTTCAAATCAGCGAACGCTTCGTTAGAAACAAAAAATATTTTTTTCTTCGCGAATGCTTCATTCGATACAAAATACCACTTTCCATTATTGTTACCTGCAAATGCTTCATTTTGTTCCTTGTATACAAGCAAATCCGCAAATGCCTCATTGTTCACAACATAAACCTTTACATTAGCAAATGCTTCATTGTTTACGCTAAATACTTTTTGAGCATTTGTAAATCCAAATGTCAGAAGCATTCCTGTTAAAACCACTAATTTTTTCATGTTATCTTTTTAAATTTTAATACTTAAAAACCCAGTGAGCCTGAAATCATGTTTCATTAGAATTTCAATTTATTCACGGTTTATCATTCGAATATACTACTTTATTTTGAAATGAAGATTCTAAAAAGAGGATAAAAAGGTTAAAAGATGCCATAGCTTAATTATGTTAGACAAGCGCCAAGAGTAGTATGAGTAAAAACTATTCATATTTCACTGTCAACTTTTAATATTTACTAAATTTATCATCGAAATAGGAGGTGTTAGCCGGAAAAATTCTTCATTGATTGATCTTAGGTGAAAATTAATCCTCTTTGAACGCTCATTTTTTGTTCATTTAACCAAGATGTTTATTACATGCGACTAAATAAATTCATCAGTGAAAGTGGTTTGTGTTCGCGACGCGAAGCGGATCGATTTATTGAACGTGGATTGGTATTTATCAATAAACGAAAAGCCACCATTGGAGATCAAGTCAAAGTGGGTGATAAGGTACGTGTAAATGGCAATGATTTGGAGCCTCGGGAAGGAGATGACATCGTTTTTATTGCATTTAATAAACCCGTTGGT
>CAIUSK010000546.1 GCA_903901805.1 uncultured Flavobacteriales bacterium | reverse complement strand
GATAAGAACTTTTAATCTCCCTGAGCAGATGTGTTCCGATGAAACCTGTTGCGCCGGAAATCAGAATTGTTTTCATTCGAATTAAAGTGTTAGAAACTGATTAATTATTTCCGACTCTTTGTACAATGCGGGTTTAGTGTCCATGCCTCTGCACCATATTAAATCATTTTCTAACGGGTTGACCTTTTTTTTCAAATCAGGAAATTCATTATATAATGCAATATCTTTGAAAATTTCTGGCATATTCAATCCTGCTTCGGTAAAAAATAATATCGTAGTAAAAAACCTAGAAATATTAATTTCCGTAGGATTAGGTATGCCATTTTTATCATAAGCCATATCAACCCCAAAAATACCATGTGGTTTTACAGAAACCGCTTTCACGGTGGCAATGGATATTTTGTCAACCAATGTATCTGAGGCAGTTTGACCTACTTTTGTAACTCCGGTAACGCCAGAAACTGTTCTATTACCATGGGTCCATCCTTTTCTTTTTCTCGTTTGAGCAACTACCAATTCCCCCTCATACCATATCGATAACCAAGTCACTGTTTCTGGCATGAGCATTTCCGCAGCAACAAAATCACCCCAACCATTATACCTATCTAACCAACCTTTTGCAAAACTAAAATCGTTTGTAGGAAGTGCACCTTTACCCCCACCGCCTATCGATGAAGCTCTAATCCAAATTTTTCCATTTTCATCTGCTAATTCTGAAAACGATTTTTTTAAATCATCTTCATTTTTAATTAAAACATTCTTTGGTACGGTTATTCCAGCTTCTATGCACTTTAGGTACGTTTTATATTTGTGCACACACGTGTCAATAACCTCATGGTTAGGCATGAAGGTCTTTGTGCCCGTTTCGTGAATTTTATCTCTAAGTAAAGACGCATGATAAATCTCCAAATCATTTTGAAAATGCACCAAATCAGGTTTTTCGGCGTTTAATATTGCCAATAGTGATGCTTCGTAATTTTCAGAGTCAGCATAAGGCACGTAATATTTTCTAATAGCATTTGAGATCACTAAATCTGTAGGTTCGCTACCCATTCCGATGATCTCTTCTTTCTTTGAAGACTTAAGCAATGAGTTAATAACCCCTTCTGATGGAGCTCCTCCAGCCCCTGCAATTAAAATTTTTTTCACTTTTTATAATTTAAATATTCTCTGTAATCTCTAATATAATCGCCTTCTGAATATTCTAACGAGGCTAAAACTAAACAAATAGAACCGCTTGAAAAATTATCTAGCTCCCGCCATAAACCTGCAGGCATGTAAACTCCTATATTTGACCTATTTAAACTAAATGTTTTTTTTATTTTACCGTCAAATATAATCAAATCGAAACTTCCACTCGCTGCAACAATAAGTTGCTGTAGTTCTTTATGCCCATGGCCTCCACGTGCTTCTCCTCCAGGTACATCGTACAAGTAATATACTCGTTTGGTTTCAAATGGAACCTCAGTCAGGTTGTTTATCGCAGTGATATTTCCACCTTCAGCGTTTACTTGCGGTAATTGTATTATTGTACAGTCATATACTGTAGATTCTTTACTATTCATTTTATATGAAAATTTGACTTATCCCACAAATAGTCATCGTCATTATATACCGAATCAGATAGATGAAGAGAGACGGAATTAGTTGAAAAATTTTCAATATGGCGCCAAACTCTAGCCTGAAGGTATAAACCAATATACGATCTGTTCAAGTGATATTTTTTAGTTTTTTTCCCATCAAAAATAACTACGTCAAAACTGCCAGAAAGAGCCACAATAATTTCGCATTGTGATTTGTAGGCATGTCCACCACGTTTTTCTCCCCCAGGTACATCATATATCCAAAAAACCCTATTTATATTAAAAGGAACTTGATCTTTATTTTGGAGGTATGTGAGGTTTCCTCGTGGGTCTAAAATTTTAGGAAGTTGGATTATTTTAGGCAAACTCATTATTAATCTATTAAGAATACTTAACTTAAAAAAATATTTAATTCACTATTATTGAAGAACTAATATTTGCGTTAGCAACTTCAAACCACATTAATATAATTTTTAAACTCTATCTGCGCACCAAACTGCGCACCAACTACCTCTTTTTTGATTGATATTTGAAAATTTATCGGAAAATTGTAATTCAAAGTAGTACTCATTACCAACACTTTAACAATTTACAATGATTAATAATTACCCCTCGTCGGTCTGGACCACACTAATCCAAAATCCTACCCCATCAGCTTCATAAATACCCCTACATCCTGCAACTTTTTCTCGGTAAACTCCTCGGGTTGGTAGATAGCTGCACGTATCTTTTTATCAATCAAGGTTTCCGCCTTTTCAATTAATTGATATAAATAGCTTTTATCAACATCTCCCACTATTACTAAATCCACAAAGGGATTGTTTTTTCCTAAGGCTAAATCTCCAGTTAGGTAAACCTCATCCACATTACCCAACTTATCCAATACATTTTCAATAATCTGGTCCAAACCAACATATTGCATAATCACCCCTCTTAAGGATTTAAACATGGGGTGTTTTGTGTTTACAGCGTAATGTTTTGTTTTCGTGTTTTCATCATCAGTCTGCTCCTGTATGAGTTGCAT